>NZ_JBXWRZ010000041.1:0-30728 GCF_059613165.1 Ruegeria sp. BHSB172 | reverse complement strand
GGATGTTCAACAGGCGTCGGTGCCGCGCCTGTCGTGGCGTGGCCCAAGCTCTGGTTCGGGTGTGTGAGGCGGGTTCAGAAATGGCCCAGGCCGCGATGGGCCAGCGCCAGGACATAGACGGCCAGGATGAAATCCAGGATCTCGACCAGCCCCAGCATCAGCGGGATCGGGTCGGGTGATGTCGGGAACACATGACCCAGGTCCAGCAGGACCACGAAGATGTATCCCTAGGCCGCCACGATGGCGCCCCAGCTTGCGACGGCCGAGCCGCGCAGCATGGCCACCGCCGACCCCACGGCCAGCAGAGCAAGCGCGATCAGAAAGGCGTTGAAACCCCAGAATACTGTTTCGCCCAGCCCGGAAAAGTCCCGGGTCTCGATCGGGCCACCGGGGACCAGCGTGACAAAGCTGGCGACGAGGAGAAGCATCAGTTTGGCGGCTGTGGCCGTGTGTTGGGACGCCACAGGCCGCGTTGGGCCGGCGTTGATTTGTGACGAGTGCGCCATGACAGGATCCTATTAATGACTGGTGGGTCATAAATGGAGACGGCTTTAATGACCCGGTAGTCATCAAAAAATTGAAATTGCGTGACGCTGCGTCCAGTCTGCGTCAAGAGGGGCGCGCCGTAAGAAAGCCGTAAGAAAATTGAGGGGCAAGATGCCGAAGATCGTCGATCGAGAAGAGATGCAGGGGCGCATATTGGATGCGGCCATGGCATGCTTTCTGGATCAGGGCTATCACGCCACAAAGATGCAGGACTTGGCCCGCCAGGCCGCGATGGCCAAGGGCACACTGTATCTGTATTTCCAAAGCAAGGAGGCTTTGCTTCTGGCGTTGCTGCGGCGGTATTTCGAGGATATCCGCGCTCGCATCAGCGACATCCCGGCCCCGCAGACGCTGGACCAGTTCATGACCGGGCTGCGTCTGTCCATGCCCGCCGACCGTCTGGCGGCGACGCGGCTGTTCTTTGACGTGCTGGGCCCCGGTTTCCAGGACCCGCGCGCGGCCGAGATCATCGGCGGGTTCTTCGCCTGGCTGGCCGATCACTATGCGGATCAGTTGGCCCCCTTGATCCGCGCGGGTGAAATTCGCAGCGACCTGAGTGCGCAGGCCGCGGCGCAGGCGGTGACGGCGATGCTGGACGGGCTGGTGATCCATCTGGCGATCTTCGGGGTCGAGGAAGATGTCTTTGAGGCCCGGCGGGATGCCACGTTGGCCCTGCTCGAGACCGGCCTGAGGGGCGGCGCGGCGCCACCGGGCTAGGCCCTGTTTGCCTGCCCGCGCCGCAAACCCCGTTGATCCGCAGGGCCGTTTTGGTCTAAGCGCGCAGACATGGATCATTTTCTGTACCGCGACGGCGCGCTACACGCCGAGGATGTCCCGATCGCCCACATCGCCGAGGCGGTCGGCACGCCGTTCTATGTCTATTCCACGGCCACGCTGCTGCGGCACTTTCGCCTGTTCGACGACGCCCTGGCGGGCACCGACCATCTGGTCTGCTATGCGATGAAGGCGGCCAGCAACCAGGCCATCCTGAAAACGCTGGCGCAGGCGGGCGCTGGAATGGACGTGGTTTCGGGCGGCGAGTACCTGCGGGCCAAGGCAGCGGGTGTGCCGGGCGAAAAGATCGTGTTCTCAGGCGTCGGCAAGACGGCCGAGGAGATCCGCACCGCGCTGACAGGTGGTATTCGCCAATTCAACGTCGAATCGGAACCCGAGATGGAGGTGATCAACGCCGTCGCGCAGGAACTGGGCGTGATCGCGCCGATCACCGTTCGCGTGAATCCGGACGTTGATGCCAAGACACATGCCAAAATCGCCACAGGTAAATCCGAAAACAAATTCGGTATCCCGATCGCCCGTGCACCCGAGGTCTATGCCCATGCCGCCAACCTGCCGGGGCTGAAGGTGGTGGGCATCGACGTTCATATCGGCTCGCAACTGACCGATCTGGAGCCGTTCCGCCTGGCCTATTCCAAAGTCGCCGAGCTGACAGAACAGCTGCGTGCGCAAGGCCACGACATCCGTCGGCTGGACCTGGGCGGCGGCCTGGGCATCCCCTATGCGCGTTCGAACGAGGCGCCGCCGCTGCCGGTCGAATACGGCGCGATGATCAAGGAAACGCTGGGCCATCTGGGCTGCGAGATCGAGATCGAGCCGGGCCGCCTGATCGCGGGTAACGCAGGGCTGATGGTGTCGAAGGTGATCTATGTAAAGTCGGGCGAAGGGCGCGATTTCCTGATACTGGACGGGGCGATGAACGATTTGATCCGTCCGGCCATGTACGATGCCTATCATGACATCGTCCCCGTCATCGAACCCGCACCGGGGGTCGAGCAGCGCCCCTATGACATCGTCGGCCCGGTCTGCGAAACCGGCGACACCTTTGCCAAGCAGCGCAACATGCCGCCGCTGACCCCCGGCGATCTGGTCGCATTTCGCAGCGCCGGTGCCTATGGCGCGGTGATGGCCAGCGAATACAACACCCGCCCGCTGATCCCCGAGGTTCTGGTGAATGGCGATCAATTTGCGGTTATTCGTGAACGGCCCACCTTTGACGAAATCATAAACCGCGATACCATACCGGAATGGCTCTGACGCGATGACCGCGCGGGCCTGACCCGGAGGCCCGCCGTGACCGACAGATCGAACCTGCCCATTCCCAAGGCGTCCCTGTGGCTGACCCATGGCGGGATGCTGGCCGAGCAGGCGTTGCGGGCCTTTTGGCCTTTCCTGTCATTGCTGATGCTGGTTCTGGGCCTGCTGATGCTGGGCGTTCAGGACATGGTCGGCGTCGAAACGGTCTGGATCGCGGGCGGGATGGCCGCCGTGGCGCTGTGTGCGACGTTGATTTGGGGCGCGCGCAGGTTTCACCTGCCAACCCGGGCGCAGGCACTGGTCCGGTTGGACGAAACCCTGCCCGGACGACCTATCCAGGCTTTGATGGACGATCAGGCCATCGGCGCGATGGACCCGGATTCGGTGGCGCTGTGGCGAGCGCATCAGGCGCGTATGGCCGCGCGAGCGGCCCAGGCCGGGCCGGTCCGACCGGATCTGGACCTGAACCGGAGAGATCCCTTTGGCCTGCGCTTCGTCGCGATGCTGGCGCTGGTGGTTGGGCTGGTGTTCGGCTCGTTCTGGCGTATCGGGTCGGTGACGGAAATGACGCCGGGTGCCGCGACGGCGGGTCAGGGTCCCAGCTGGGAAGGCTGGGTCGAGCCGCCCCGCTATACCGGCTTGCCGACCCTGTATCTGGCCGATCAGTCCGGCTCGACCCTGTCTATTCCGCAAGGCAGCCATGTTACCCTGCGATTCTACGGTGCGGTCGGGGCGCACAGCCTGACGGAAACAACCTCGCGCGGCGGGGCTGAGGCCGCAACGGAGCCGGAACAGGATTTCATCGCCGAGCAATCCGGCCGCCTGTCGATCGAAGGTCCGGCCGGGCGCGACTGGTCGGTCCAGATTATCGCTGACACGCGGCCGCAGATCGACGTGGCGGCGCCGCCGACCGCCGAGGCGGGGGGGCAGATGAAACTTCCCTTTGCGGCACGCGACGATTACGGCGTGGTTTCGGGCGAGGCCCGGATTGAGCTGGACCTTGCCGCGGTCGACCGCCGTTACGGCCTGGCCACGGTGCCCGACCCGCGCGAGGCCATCACCGTTCCTCTGCCGATGCCGATCGCCGGCGACCGCAGCGATTTCACCGAGGACCTTATCGAGGATTTCTCGCAGCACCCCTGGGCGCATCTGCCGGTCAGGATAACCCTGTCGGCGCAGGATGCCGCCGATCAGACTTCGGATGCCGAACCCTATCAAACCGCGCTGCCCGCGCGTCGGTTCTTTGACCCGCTCGCCGCGGCGGTGATCGAACAGCGGCGCGATCTGCTGTGGGCGCGGGCCAACGCGCCGCGCGTGGCGCAGGTGCTGCGCGCCGTGTCACACCGTCCCGAAGACATCTTCCGCTCGGAAACCGCCTATCTACGCCTGCGCTTCATCCTGCGCCGGCTGGAAACCTTCACCGAGTTCGGTCTGAAACCGGAACAGCAGGAGGAAATCGCCCAGGCGCTGTGGGATCTAGCCCTGTTGATCGAGGAAGGCACGCTGGCGGATGCGCTGGAACGGATGCGCCGGGCGCAGGAACGGCTGACCGAGGCGATGAAGAACGGCGCCAGCGACGAGGAGATCGCCGATCTGATGCAGGAACTGCGCGAGGCGACCGACGAATATCTGCGCCAACTACAGCGATTGGCGCAAGAGAATCAGGGCGGCCAGCAGGGTCAGCAGAACCAGAACGGCGAGACCATGCAGATGACGCAGGATGACCTGCAGCGCATGATGGACCGCATTCAGGAACTGATGGAACAGGGCCGCATGGCCGAGGCGCAGCAGGCGCTGGAGGAATTCCAGCAGATGATGGAAAACATGCGCGTGACCCAAGGTCAGGGTCAGGGCGGCCAGTCGGAAGGGCAACAAGCCATGGAAGGCTTGGCCGAAACCCTGCGCGAACAACAGGGCCTGAGCGACGAGGCCTTCCGCGACCTGCAGGAACAGTTCAACCCGGGGGCTCGGGCCGGTGAAAGCCAGGGCAACGAGGGCCAGTCCGGCGGGCAGGGCCGGGGCCAGAGCCACGAGGGTCAAGGCGGGCAGGGCTCGGACCAATCCGGCGAAGGCCAGAGCGGTGAAGGGATGCTGGCGGATCGCCAGCAGGCGCTGCGGGAAGAATTGCGACGCCAGCAACAGAACTTACCGGGGGCCGGAACGCCCGAAGGCGACGCGGCACGGGAATCGCTGGGCCGCGCCGGGCGGGCCATGGACGAGGCCGAACAGGCCCTGCGCGATCAGGATCTGGCCGAGGCCATCGACCGTCAGTCCGAAGCGATGGAGGCCTTGCGCGAGGGCATGCGGTCACTAGGCGAAGCCATGGCCCAGAATCAGCAGAACCAGCCGGGTCAGGGCACGCAGGATGGCGACATGCAGGCCAACAATCGCGATCCGCTGGGCCGGAATCCGGGCGCGGCGGGGTCGATCTCGACGGACGAGAACCTGCTGCAGGGCGAAGACGTCTATCGTCGGGCGCGCGAGCTGTTGGATGAAATCCGCCGTCGCACCGGCGAAACAGACCGCCCGAAGATCGAACTCGAATATCTCAAGCGGTTGCTCGAACGGTTCTGAAGCGGCCTATTCGGCTGCCGAACCCGCCTGCGTTTCCAGCCAGACGCGGGCCTGATCGACCAGGTTCACATAAGACTGAAGGACCGGTTCGGCCTGCGGTACCGCCTCGCTGATCTGGCGGGCATTTCCGTAGATCAGAAACAGCACCACGCCGATGATCAGCATCAGGGCAAACCCGCGCATGAACCCGCCCGAGCGGCGCGGTGCCGCCTCGGTTGCAGGGGCGGCGTCTGCCGCCGCATCCCCGCGCAGGCTGGAATTGATGCTGTCCACGTCCGGCAAGGCGCCAGGCTGCGCGGCGTTGCCTGCGATTTCGGTGGCAGCGGGCGGCTTGGTGGCGGGCGCCGGTTTGGGCGGAGTGTCCAAGCCCAGATCCGGCTGGCTTTCAAGGCTGGTGCCTTCCTTGGCGCGCAATTCCGCCTCGCGGGCGGCCTCCTCCTGCAGAATGCTGGCGACCGTGGGGTCCACGCTGCTACGCGGCTCCGGTTTCGGGGCTTCGGATCCGGGCGCAGGTCTGGCCGTGTCTTCCGGCTTGGGCGCGGTAGGCTCGTCTGGGTCTTCAGGCGGCGTCTCGGTCGAGGTCGGTGCGGGCTTATTTTCGGCCACATCCGTCTGACCGTCCTTGTCGGGATGCTTGGGTTGGAACCATGTCTGTTCACAATTGGAACATTGCACGTCCCGACCGGTTTCCGGAATGACATCGTCCGGCACTTCGTACTGGGCGTTACAGTTCGGGCATGTTAATCGCATACAGCCTCCGCGGCCGGCATGGGCCAGTTCGTCATTTTTCCAAGGATGATAGTCCGTTAAGACATATCAGCAAAGCGCGATTTCCGCAGGTCGTGCCAAGTGTCGCCAAATGGACCCGGTGCGGGCATTGAAACCGGGGGCGGGCTCGGGCAAGAAGGGCGCAACCGAACATGGGGGCAGGCGTGATCGAGCTGGAAAATGTCAGCTACGGCTATGGTGGCGGTGAGCTGCTGAGCGATGTCTCGGTTCAGTTGCAGCCGGGGTCTTTCCATTTCCTCACCGGGCCGTCGGGGGCTGGCAAGACCACGCTGCTGAAACTGTGCTACGGGGCGCTGCTGGCCAGTTCGGGGCGGATCAGTGCCTTTGATGAGGACATCGCCCGGCTGGACCGCGATCAGATGGCCCTGCTGCGGCGCCGGATCGGGGTGGTGCATCAGGATTGCCGGTTTCTGGATCACATGACCCTGGCCGAGAACGTGGCCCTGCCGTTGATGGTGTCAGGCCGCGCGGAGGAGTCCCACGGTGCCGATCTTGCCGAATTGCTGACATGGGTCGGCCTCGGCAGCCGCATGGACGCCCTGCCGCCCGAACTGTCGGGCGGCGAGCGGCAACGGGCTGCGCTGGCCCGCGCGGTGATCCTGTCGCCCGACGTGGTGCTGGCGGATGAGCCCACCGGAAACGTAGATTGGGAGATGTCGCAGCGGCTGATGCAGCTGTTGATCGAGCTGAACCGCATGGGCAAGACGGTGGTGATCGCCACCCATGACCTGAGCCTGATCCGGGCGGCCAAAAGCCATGTGCAGGCGCGGGTGCTGCGGATATCGCGGCGGCGGCTGCATCTGGCAGGGGCAGACCTATGATCGGGCAGGACATCCGCACACTGTTGCGCCGCGACACAAGGGCCGACCGCGTGGTGCCGCCCACCGGCTTCACCGCACATCTGACCCTGTTCGTCTCGGGCGCGATGGCGTTTCTGGCCGTGTTCGCGCTCGCGCTGTCGCTGGCCGCAGGCCGGTTGGCCGATCGCTGGGCTTCGGAGCTGGCCGGAGCGGCCACTCTGCGGATCAATGCGCCCGCTGAACAGCGCGCCGCGCAGACGCAGGCGGCGTTGGAGGTTCTGAAACAGACCCCCGGCGTGGCCTCGGCCCGCGCGATCAGCGCCGAGGAGCAGGCCGCGCTGCTGGCCCCCTGGTTTGGACCAGACCTGCCGCTGGACACGCTGCCGGTGCCGCAGCTGATCGAAATCATCGAGGGCGAGCCGGGGCTGGACACGATGGGCCTGCGCCTGCGGCTGGCGGCCGAGGTGCCCGGAGCCGTTCTGGATGACCATTCCCGCTGGCGCGAGCCGCTGGTCGATGCGGCTACCTCGTTGCGGCGGTTGGGCTGGGTCTCGATCCTGCTGATCGGTGGGGCCACGGCGGCGATGATCACGCTTGCGGCCAATGCCTCGCTTGCGGCCAACGCCCAGATCATCGAGGTGTTGCGTCAGGTCGGCGCGCGCGACCGTTTCATCGCCGGCGCTTTCGTGCGGCGGTTTACCTGGCGCGCGTTTTTCGGTGCCGTGGTGGGGGCGGTTCTGGGCCTGACCGGGGTGCTGCTGCTGCCCGAGGCCTCGGACGCTGGCGGTTTCCTGACCGGCCTTGGGTTTCAGGGACTCGATTGGCTACTGCCCGCCGTAATCCCCATTCTGGGCGCGGCAGTGGCCTTTGCCGCGACATGGTCGGCGGCCCGTCGCAAATTGAAGGAGCTTTCGTGATGGCAATGGCGTTCCAATGGGTGCGCTCGCTGATCTTCATGGTCACGATCTACGCATGGATGGCGGTTCTGGGCCTGGTCTTCGCGCCCTATGCGCTGTTCTCCAAGCGCGGGGCCTTGCGCGCCTGCAAGATCTATGCGCGCACCACTATTTGGCTGGCGCGCTGGATGGTGGGCATTCGCGGCGAGATGCGCGGCAACGTGCCCACGGGCGAGGTGGTGATCGCCGCAAAGCATCAGTCATTCTTCGACATCATCCTGATCTTTGACGCGGTTCCCCACGGCAAGTTCATCATGAAGCGCGAACTGCTGTGGACTCCGATCATCGGTATGTACGCACGTCGACTGGGTTGTATACCGGTCGATCGAGGCAAACGCGGCGCCGCGGTGGCCAAGATGGTCAAGGACGTCGCCAAGGAGTTTACCGAACCCGGGCAGCTGGTGATCTATCCGCAGGGCACCCGCGTGGCGCCGGGGGTCTACAAGCCCTACAAGGTCGGCTCCGCCGTTCTGTACGAGGGGCTGGGCTTCCCCTGCGTGCCGGCGGCCACCAATGTGGGAGTATTCTGGCCCCGGTCGGGAATTCTGCGTAAACCCGGCCATGCAATCGTCGAGTTCCTCGACCCGATCGAACCGGGCGTCGATCGCGAAAACTTTCTGGCCAGGCTGGAAGAAGTGATCGAGACGCGCTCGAACGAATTGATGCGCGAAGTTGGGTTTGATCCGGATGCGGTACATCAATGACATCACCGCGCTCGAGACGTTGTACGGCACCCCCGGCGCGGCCTCGTTGCGCAAGGTCGCGCGGCAGCTGACGCCGCTTTACCGTAAATGGATTATGGCGTCGCGTCTGTGCGTGCTGTCCACGGTGGGGCCAGAAGGGGTGGATGGCAGCCCCCGGGGTGATGACGGCCCGGTAGTCACGGAACTTGACCCCGGCACCCTTGCCTTGCCCGACTGGCGCGGCAACAACCGCCTGGACAGCCTGCGCAACATCGTGCGCGATCCGCGTGTGGCGCTGATGTTCATGGTGCCCGGCTCGAACAACGTGGTGCGGGTGAATGGCACTGCCCGGTTGACGGCCGATTCCGACCTGCGCGCCCGGTTCGAGAAAAAGGGAAAGCAACCGGCCACCGTGATCGTTATCGAAATCGGGGAAATCTACACGCAATGCGCCCGCGCGCTGATGCGGGCCGAAACCTGGACCGGCGGCGATCGCAGTACCGGATTGCCGACAGTGGGCGAGATCCTGGCCGAGGTGTCGCAGGGCGAGGAAGGCGGCGCACGCTATGACCGGGAATGGGGTGCGCGCGCCGCAAAGACGATGTGGTGATCACGCTGCCGCTGCGCCCAGCCGGGTGACCCGCGCGATCCATTTCTGGACGCTGTCCTGCTTGGGATAGCTGGCACCGGAAAACCAGGTGAACCGCGTCGGCTTGAATCCGACAAATCCCAGAACCTGACCACGCATCTGGTGAATCAGCGCCCGGCGATAAGCCAGCCGCATGAACCAGCTCGGCGTGTCCGAGGTGATGATGACCCGCGCGGTCCGCCCGCCCAGCATCGGCGCCGGCAGCCCCAGCTTGTTGGGATTGCGGGTGTCGAACGTGCGGCCCGGGATGAACATCCGGTCGATCAGCCCCTTGAGCTTGGCAGGCAGGCCGCCCCACCACATGGGCATCGTCAGTACCAGGTGATCGCTCCATTCGAAATCCTGCAGAACCTGTTCCAGAACCGGCTCCAGCGGTTTGAAGTCATGATAGTTGCCCTGTCCGAAATCGAAATCGAACTCCAGATCGCTGAGGTGAACGGTTTTCACGTCATGACCTTTTGCGCGGGCGGCTTGGGCATAGGTGTCGGCAAAGGTGCGCGACAGGCTGCTTTCGGCGGGGTGACCGTCGAGAATGAGAATTTTCTTGGGTTGCATCGGAGTTCTCCTAAAATTGACCACGGTCATTTCATAGAATCAAAAATTGACCACGGTCAATATCAAATTTGACCACGGTCAAAAAACATGCGAACAAGCCTCATGCAAAAGACAATTCAGAAACGAACCCTGAAAACCCGCGCCAAGCTGCTGCAGGCGGCGGCGGATGTGGTGCAAAAGAACGGATACCAGGCATTGCGCGTGGAAGAGGTGGTGCAGGCCGCCGGTGTGGCCAAGGGCACCTTCTTTGCCCATTTCCACGACAAGGACGCGCTGATGGAGATCCTGATCGGCGAAAAACTGGACGCTTGTCTGGATCAGGCGCAGGCGGCGGAAACGCCGAACACCGTGCCCCAGATCATCGAGGCCCTGGCCCCGGTGCATGATTTTATGATGTCGGAACGCTATGTGTTCGACCTGCTGATCCGTTATTCCGGTGCCGCCGCGATCTCTGAAATCGGGCCGATCGCCTATTGCTTCGAGAAATACTTTCGGATCGTGATGATTTGGCTGGATCAGGCCGAGGTCCGACAGGACGTGTCGACCGACCTGCTGGCCGAGGGCGTGCAGGCCTTTGCCATTCAGGCCATGTCACTGAAATTCTGCGCCCTGCATTCGGCGACGACATTCACCGACCGGCTGGAAACCTATCTGCGGGCGTGGCTGACTCCGGCGGCCTAACCGCCGGAGCCGAACTCATCAGGCGTGGATCGGACCGTCTCCGCAAGCCAGCGCGGCCTCGCGCACGGCCTCGGAATAGGTCGGGTGCGCGTGGCAGGTCAGGGCCAGATCCTCGGCCGAGGCGCCGAATTCCATCGCCACGCAGACCTCGTGGATCAGATCGCCCGCACCGGGGCCGATGATGTGGCAGCCCAGGATACGGTCGGTCTCCTTGTCGGCCAGGATCTTGACGAACCCGTCGGCGGCAAAATTCGCCTTGGCGCGGCCATTGCCCATGAAGCTGAACTTGCCGACCTTGTAGGCGCGGCCCTGCTCCTTGAGGGTGGCTTCGGTCTCGCCGACATTGGCAACCTCGGGCCAGGTGTAGATCACGCCCGGAATGACGCCATAATTCACATGGCCACGCTTGCCCGCAACCACTTCGGCGGCGGCCATGCCTTCGTCCTCGGCCTTGTGAGCCAGCATCGGGCCTTCGATCACGTCGCCGATGGCGTAGATGCCCGGCACGTTGGTCTGCCAGTCCTTGCCCACCTTGATCTGGCCGCGCGGGGTCAGCTCGACCCCCAGCGCATCCAGCCCCAGACCGTCATGGAACGGCTTGCGCCCGGTGGCGACCAGAACGGTGTCGGCCTCGATCACGTGCTCGCTGTCATCCTTGCGCAGCTTGTAGGTCACCTTGGCCTTGGTCTTGGTCGCCTCGGTCTTTTGCACCGCGGCGCCCATGACGAAGTTCAGGCCCTGCTTTTTCAGGATGCGCTGGAAGGTCTTCTGCACCTCGGGGTCCATGCCCGGGGTGATGACGTCGAGGTATTCGATCACCGTCACCTCGGCGCCCAGACGCTGGTAGACCGAGCCCAGTTCCAGCCCGATCACGCCTGCGCCGATCACCACCAGCTTTTTCGGGATCTTGCCCAGCTCCAGCGCGCCGGTCGAGGTTACGACGACCTTCTCGTCCACCTCGACGCCGGGCAGCGAGGCCGCCTCGGACCCGGTGGCGATGATGATGTTCTTGGCCTCGTGCACGTCGTCACCGACCTTGACCTTGCCGGGCGCGGGGATCGAGCCCCAGCCCTTGAGCCAGTCGATCTTGTTCTTCTTGAACAGGAACTCGACGCCCTTGGTGTTGGTGTCGATCACGTCCTGCTTGTAGGCCTGCATCTGTTTCCAGTCGACCGAGGGGCTTTTGCCCTTGAGGCCCATCTTGGCAAAGTTGTGCTCGGCCTCGTGCAGTTGGTGGCTGGCATGCAACAGCGCCTTCGAGGGGATGCAGCCCACGTTCAGACAGGTGCCGCCCAGCGTCTCGCGCCCTTCGACGACGGCGGTTTTCAGGCCCAGCTGCGCGCAGCGGATGGCGCAGACATAGCCGCCGGGACCGGCGCCGATTACGATGACGTCATAGTTAGCCATTTTGTTCTCCCAAATCCGCGGAGTGTATTTTGAACGGCGACCCGAAGTGCGGGCCGCCGGTGTTTCGGCCTAGACCGGTGTCAGCAGCTTGACCTGGATATGTGCCACGCCACCGCGTTCGTGATGCATGGCCAGTTCTTCCGAGTCGAAGAACGTCCGGGCCTTGTCCAGGTCGGCGACTGCGAACAGCGCCACCGCGTGGTCACGCTGATCGGGGTCTTTCCACACATGCAGGTCGACGATCCCGGCCGCCTTGCGCATGGGCTGATCCTCGCGGAACACCTTCAGCCAGGCGTCGAAATCGGCCACGTCGGCCTGCCAGAGTACGTGCGTTGCCATGCGATTACAGGTCCATCAGCAGGCGGCGCGGATCTTCCAGCGCCTCTTTCACGCGCACCAGGAAGGTGACGGCGCCCTTGCCGTCGACGATCCGGTGGTCATAGGACAGGGCCAGATACATCATCGGGCGAATCTTGATCTCTCCATTGATGACCATCGGGCGTTCCTGGATCTTGTGCATGCCCAGAATGCCCGACTGCGGGGGGTTCAGGATCGGCGAGGACATCAGCGAGCCGTAAACGCCACCGTTGGAGATGGTGAAGGTGCCGCCCTGCATCTCGGCCATGCTCAGCTTGCCTTCGCGGGCGCGCTTGCCCTTCTCGGCGATGGCCTTCTCGATCTCGGCGAACGACATCCGGTCGGCGTCGCGGATCACCGGAACCACCAGACCCTGCGGGGTGCCGGCGGCCACGCCCATGTGGACGTAGTTCTTGTAGACGATGTCATTGCCGTCGATCTCGGCATTGACCTCGGGCACTTCTTTCAAAGCGTGGCAGCAGGCCTTGGTGAAGAAGGACATGAAGCCCAGGCGCACGCCGTGCTTCTTCTCGAACTGGTCCTTGTACTGGTTGCGGATGGCCATCACCTCGGTCATATCCACCTCGTTGTAGGTGGTCAGGATCGCGGCGGTGTTCTGCGCGTCCTTCAGGCGCTTGGCGATGGTCTGGCGCAGGCGCGTCATGCGCACGCGTTCCTCGCGCGCGGCATCCTCGGCGGCCACGGGTGCGCGCGGGGCTGCGGCCGGTGCCGGGGCGGCCGCGGCAGGGGCTGCGGCGGTGGCCACGGCGCGGGCCACGTCTTCCTTCATGATGCGGCCATCGCGGCCGGTGCCGGTGACCTGATCGGCCGACAGGCCGGCCTCGGCCATGGCCTTTTCGGCCGACGGCGCATTGGCCACGTCCTTGCCGGTGGCGGCTGCTGCAGGGGCAGCCGCGGCCGGTTCAGCAGGTGCGGCGCCTGCTTCAGCGCCCGAGATCACCGCCAGTTTGCCGTTGGCCTCGACGGTTGCGCCTTCGGGGGCCAGGATTTCGGCCAGAACGCCGGCGGCGGGGGCGGGAACCTCGACCGAGACCTTGTCGGTCTCCAGCTCGCACAGCATTTCGTCCTGCGCGACGGTGTCGCCCACCTTCTTGAACCAGGTCGAAACGGTGGCTTCGGTCACGGATTCGCCCAGCGTGGGCACCATCACGTCAACGCTGCCGCCCGAGGCCGCAGGGGCAGCCGCCGGGGCGGCTTCGGCCTTGGCCGGGGCAGCACCCTCGCCGGCCTGGATCGTGGCCAGCAGCGCATCGACACCCACGGTCTCGCCTTCGGCCGCGACGATCTCGCCCAGCACGCCGGCGGCGGGCGAAGGCACCTCGACCGTGACCTTGTCGGTCTCGAGCTCGCACAGCATTTCATCGACCGCCACGGTGTCGCCGGGCTTCTTGAACCAGGTCGCAACGGTGGCTTCGGTCACCGACTCGCCAAGCGTTGGAACACGAACTTCAATCGTCATCGTTTCTTATCCTTCAATGCTCAGCGCTTCGTTCACGAGCGCCTCTTGTTGGGCTTTGTGTTGGCTGGCCAGACCCGTCGCGGGCGAGGCCGAGGTGGCGCGGCCCACATAGCTGGGCCGGGTATGCTTGGCGCCGATCCGGGTCAGGACCCATTCGATGTTGGGTTCGATGAAGCTCCAGGCGCCCTGGTTCTTGGGCTCTTCCTGGCACCAGACCATCTCGGCCTGTTTGAACCGCTCAAGCTCGTTGATCAGCGAATGGGCCGGGAACGGATAGTATTGCTCGATCCGCAGCAGATAGATGTCGTCGATCCCGCGCGCGTCGCGCTCCTCGAGCAGGTCGTAGTAGACCTTGCCCGAACACATCACCACGCGCTTGATCTTGTCGTCGGGCACCAGTTGCGTGTCCGAATTGCCCTTTTGCGCGTCGTCCCACAGCACCCGGTGGAAGCTGGACCCGGTGGTGAAGTCCTCGGCATTGCTGATCGCCAGCTTGTGGCGCAGCAGCGATTTGGGCGTCATCAGGATCAGCGGCTTGCGGAAGGTGCGGTGCAGCTGACGGCGCAGGATGTGGAAATAGTTCGCGGGCGTGGTGCAGTTGGCCACGATCCAGTTGTCCTGGCCGCACATCTGCAGGAACCGCTCCAGTCGCGCCGACGAGTGCTCGGGGCCTTGCCCCTCGAACCCGTGCGGCAGCAGGCAGACAAGGCCGGACATGCGCAGCCATTTGCTTTCGCCCGAGCTGATGAACTGGTCGAACATGATCTGCGCGCCATTGGCGAAATCGCCGAACTGGGCCTCCCACAGAACCAGCGCGTTGGGCTCGGCCAGCGAATAGCCGTATTCGAAGCCCAGAACCGCGTATTCCGACAGCATCGAGTCGATCACCTCGTACTGGGCCTGTCCGGAGCGGATGTGGTTCAGGGGATAGTAGCGCTCTTCGGTTTCCTGGTTGATGAAGCCCGAATGGCGCTGGCTGAAGGTACCGCGGGTGGCGTCCTGCCCCGACAGGCGCACCGGGTAGCCCTCGGTCAGCAGCGACCCGAAGGCCAGCGCCTCGCCGGTGGCCCAGTCAAAGCCCTGACCGGTTTCGAACATCTGCTTCTTGTGTTCCAGCAGGCGGCCCACCGTCTTGTGCAGGGCAAAGCCTTCGGGCACCTTCACCAGCGCCTTGCCGACCTCGGCCAGGGTGTCGGGCGAAATCGCGGTTTCGCCGCGGACATATTCTTCCTTGTTCTTGTCCAGATGCGACCAGCGCCCGTCCAGCCAGTCGGCCTTGTTGGGCTTGTATTCCTTGGCGGCCTCGAACTCGTCGTTCAGATGCGCCTGGAACGCGGCCTTCATGTCCTCGATCTCGCCCTCGGGGATCAGACCGTCCTTGACCAGCCGCTCGGTGTACAGCGACAGCGTGGTCTTGTGGGTCTTGATCTTCTTGTACATGATCGGGTTGGTGAACATGGGCTCGTCGCCCTCGTTGTGACCGAACCGGCGATAGCAGAACATGTCGATGACCACGTCCTTGTGGAACTTCTGCCGGAACTCGGTCGCCACCTTGGCGGCATGCACTACCGCCTCGGGGTCGTCGCCGTTGACGTGGAAGATCGGGGCCTCGACCATCAGCGCGATGTCGGTCGGATAGGGGCTCGAACGCGAGAAATGCGGCGCGGTGGTAAAGCCGATCTGGTTGTTCACCACGATATGCATGGTGCCGCCGGTGCGGTGGCCGCGCAGACCCGACAGGCCAAAGCCCTCGGCCACCACGCCCTGACCGGCAAAGGCCGCGTCTCCGTGCAGCAGAACGCCCATGACCTGGGTGCGCTCGGTGTCGCCGTGCTGGTCCTGCTTGGCGCGGACCTTGCCCAGAACAACCGGGTTTACCGCCTCCAGATGCGAGGGGTTCGCCGTCAGCGACAGGTGCACGGTGTTGCCGTCGAACTCGCGGTCGCTCGAGGCGCCCAGGTGGTATTTCACGTCGCCCGAGCCGTCCACGTCCTCGGGCTTGAAGCTGCCGCCCTGGAATTCGTTGAAGATGGCGCGGTAAGGCTTGCCCATCACGTTGGCCAGGATGTTCAGACGGCCGCGGTGCGGCATGCCGATGACGATTTCCTTCAGACCCAGCGCGCCACCGCGCTTGATGATCTGCTCCATCGCTGGGATCAGCGCCTCGCCCCCGTCCAGGCCGAACCGCTTGGTGCCCATGTATTTCACGTGCAGGAACTTCTCGAAGCCTTCGGCCTCGACCATCTTGTTCAGGATCGCCTTGCGGCCTTCCTTGGTAAAGGCGATTTCCTTGCCGTAACCCTCGATCCGTTCCTTCAGCCAGGCGGCCTGTTCCGGGTCGGAAATATGCATGTACTGCAGTGCGAAGGTGCCGCAATAGGTGCGCTTCACGATCTCGACGATCTGGCGCATGCTGGCGACCTGCAGACCCAGCACGTTGTCTATGAAGATCGGCCGGTCCATGTCGGCGTCTGTGAAGCCATAGGTCTTGGGGTCCAGCTCGGGGTGGGGCTCGGTCGAGCGCATGCCGAGCGGGTCGAGATCGGCAACCAGGTGCCCGCGGATGCGGTAGGCCCGGATCAGCATCAGAGCGCGGATCGAGTCCAGCACTGCGCGCTTGACCTGCTCGTCGCTGACCTCGACGCCCGCCTTGGCGGCCTTTTCCTTGATCTTGTCGCCGGCCGCCTTGGCATCGGTCTCGGCCCATTCGCCGGTCAGGGCGCCGGTCAGGTCATCATTGGGCATCGGCGGCCAGTCGGGGCGCGCCCAGGAGGGGCCCTGCGCCTCTTTCTGGACGTCGGGTGCTGCGTCTCCCATCTGTCGGAAGAACTCGGCCCAGGCCGCGTCGATGGCGCCGGGGTCCTTGGTGTACTGGGCGTAAAGCTGCTCCAGATACTCGGCATTGTGCCCCTGCATGAAGCTCGAGGCATGGAAGGCGGAATTGGGCGAGTGTTCGGTCATTGGGCTACCTCATATGGGTTGGGACCGTATTTGTTGGTGCCCGGCTGGCTGGGGCGGGACAGCCACCACAGCACCAGCAGGGGCGACACGAAAAGAACCAGCAGCGTCGGGATCACGATCAGCAGCGTGGCGCGGGTAAACAGGATGTCGAGGTTTCCGCCATGCTGGAAGCTCGAGGCGAGGCCGATGCCAAAGACCAGAACGGCCGCAGCCCCAAGGATCAGAAGGACCGGCAGCAGGGCATAAAGCCCACTGCGCCCGGTATCGTGCATCCGCCGCCAGGCCACGGCCAGATGCGGGAAAAACACGATCAGGCCGACAATCGTCTGAACCGGCTGGCTGGATACCGCGGTGACCGAGGTTCCGGCCTCGGTCTGGATGGTCGAAACCTGGGTGAAGAACTGCCAGTCGATGACTGCGGCGATCGCGTTCCAGATCACGATGAACAGCAAAAAATACCAATACTCGGGGCGAGAGGCCCGCCCCGAGAAGGTGAAATACTTGGAGAAACACGTTCTGACGGCTTCGGTGAAGGTCATGTGTTTCGCTCCGCTGGGGCCGGCCCGCAAGTCGGGCCGGCAGGTTACTTGCCGATCGCTTCCAGCACGGCCTCGCCCAGCTTGGCGGGGCTTTCGGCCACGACGATGCCGGCGCTGCGCATGGCTTCGATCTTGTCTTCGGCACCGCCCTTGCCGCCGGCGACGATGGCGCCCGCGTGACCCATGCGGCGGCCCGGAGGCGCCGTGCGGCCAGCGATGAACCCGGCGACCGGCTTCTTGCGGCCTTTCTTGGCCTCATCCGCCAGGAACTGCGCGGCTTCTTCCTCGGCCGAGCCGCCGATCTCGCCGATCATGATGATCGACTCGGTCTCGTCATCGGCCAGGAACCACTCCAGCACGTCGATATGCTCGGTGCCCTTGATCGGGTCGCCGCCGATGCCCACGCAGGTGGACTGTCCCAGACCCACATCGGTGGTCTGCTTGACCGCCTCGTAGGTCAGCGTGCCGGAACGCGACACGACGCCGACCGAGCCACGCTTGTGGATGTGGCCGGGCATGATGCCGATCTTGCAGGCGTCGGGCGTGATGACACCGGGGCAGTTCGGGCCGATCAGGCGCGATTTGCTGCCTTCCAGCGCGCGCTTCACCTTCATCATGTCCAGCACCGGAATGCCTTCGGTGATGCAGACGATCACTTCCATCTCGGCGTCGATCGCCTCGAGGATCGAATCCGCGGCAAAGGGCGGCGGCACGTAGATCACGGTGGCGTTGGCCTCGGTCTGGTGCTTGGCCTCGTGGACCGAGTTGAACACGGGCAGGCCCAGATGGGTCATGCCGCCTTTGCCCGGCGTCACACCGCCGACCATCTTGGTGCCATAGGCGATGGCCTGTTCAGAGTGGAACGTGCCCTGCGAGCCGGTAAAGCCCTGACAGATCACTTTGGTATTTTCGTCGATGAGGACTGCCATTTGGCGTTCTCCTGTTTTCGGCGGGGTCCGACCCGCCAGCATTCATCGGAATGGCGGGCCGTGACCCGCCCTGCGTTAACGGGTTCAGCCCTTGACCGCCTTCACGATCTTCTGCGCGGCGTCGTCCAGGTTGTCTGCGGCGATCACGTCCAGGCCCGAGCTGTTGATGATCTCTTTGCCCTTCTCGACATTGGTGCCTTCCAGACGCACCACCAGCGGAACCTTCAGGCCCACCTCTTTCACCGCGGCGACGACGCCTTCGGCGATGACGTCGCAGCGCATGATGCCGCCGAAGATGTTGACCAGGATGCCTTTGACATTCGGGTCGCTGGTGATGATCTTGAACGCCTCGGTCACTTTCTCTTTGGTGGCGCCGCCGCCCACGTCCAGGAAGTTGGCCGGCTCGGCTCCGTAAAGCTTGATGATGTCCATCGTGGCCATGGCCAGGCCCGCGCCGTTGACCATGCAGCCGATCTCGCCATCCAGCGCGATGTAGTTCAGGTCGTATTTGCTGGCTTCCAACTCCTTGGGGTCTTCCTCGGTGGTGTCGCGCAGTTCGGCGATGTCGGGGTGGCGATAGATCGCGTTGCCGTCAAAGCTCAGCTTGGCGTCCAGCACCTTGAGGTCGCCGCCCTCGGCCACGATCAGCGGGTTGATTTCCAGCATCTCCATGTCCTTCTCGACGAAGGCTTTGTACAGGATGCCCATCAGGCGCACGCACTGCTTGACCTGCCCGCCTTCCAGACCCAGCGAGAAAGCGATGCGGCGGCCGTGGAACGGCTGATAGCCGGTGGCCGGGTCAACCGAGAAGGACAGGATTTTCTCGGGCGTCGCGGCGGCCACTTCCTCGATGTCCATGCCGCCTTCGGTCGAGCACACAAACGAGATGCGGCTGGTCTGGCGATCGACCAGCAGGGCTAGGTACAGCTCGCGCTCGATGCCCGATCCGGCCTCGATATACACGCGGTTGACCTGCTTACCTTCGGGGCCGGTCTGGTGCGTGACCAGCGTGCGGCCCAGCATCTTCTTGGCTTCTTCGGCGGCTTCCTCTACCGATTTGGTCAGACGCACGCCGCCCTTGTCGCCGGCGTCGGGTTCCTTGAAGTGACCCTTGCCGCGGCCCCCGGCATGGATCTGCGCCTTGACCACCCAAAGCGGGCCGTCCAGTTCACCGGCTGCGGTTTTCGCCTCTTCCGCACGCAGTACCGCGCGACCGTCCGAAACCGGCGCGCCATAGCTGCGAAGAAGGGCCTTGGCCTGATATTCGTGAATGTTCATCGAAACTGTCCCGTCTGACTACGATTGGATCGTTATAGGGGTGTCCAACGGGCAAAATTAAAGGGTTTTCTTACCGGAAGAAGGTTTTTGCCGAGGATTTTCCGTTTTTGTGATCACGGCATTTTGGGGTGTGATCACAAAAGATGAGTTGGTTGATGTTGATTCGACCCGCCGAGAATCTGTCGCAAAAATACATTCAAGAGCCGCCTTCTAAGCCGTTTGCGCCAACAGTACTGGCTCGGATCGCGGTGGAGTATCGGGCCTCGCCGAATTCGAATGACTTGGCGCCGGCGCGCTTGGCCGCTAACCTGTCTGGACCTGTCTTGATCCGTCAAGATACTTGGGTCGAATAAGAAATGACTGAGCGGATGACAGTGACCACTCCTTCCCTTCCCGACACGATGACCATGATCTTCGATGGATCTGGCAATGCGCGGCTGCTGGATGCCGATGGCTTTCCCGCTTGGTCACCCCGCGGTCCGGAAGAGCAGTTTGCCTGGCAGCACTTGCGTCTTGAGGGAGAAGGCACGGTTGCGCTGCTCCGCGCCGCCGGGCTGGATGAGTTCGTGATAGATGCGCTGATGGCCGGCGAAACACGGCCCCGCTGCACCGTGCATGGCGGAGGCGTCATCCTGAACCTGCGGGGCGTGAACCTGCTGGAGGGGCAGCCGCCCGAGGACATGATCTCGGTCCGACTGTGGCTGACGGAAACAAAGATCATCGGTGTCTGGCGCCGCCCACTGGATGCGGTTGCGGACATGCTGGCGGCAATCGATCGTGGGCAGGCACCGCGATCGCCAGGTGACTTCGTCGCGCGGTTGGCCTTGCGGCTGGCCGACCGGGCCGAGCCCGCCATCACCGATCTGAACGAACGCGTGGATGACCTCGAGGAGTTGCTGTTGGAGCCGGACGCCGAGATTTCCCGGGCTGAACTCGCGGCGATCCGCAGGTCATCCATCGTTCTGCGGCGATACCTAGTGCCACAGCGCGATGCGTTGACGACGCTCGAGATCGAAGATTTGCCCTGGCTGCAGCCCTATGACCGGTCGAGATTGCGCGAAGCCTCGGAGCGCATCTACCGCATTGGCGAAGATCTGGCGGCCGTGCGCGAACGGGTTCAGATCATTCACGACCAGCTGATGGATGAACGTGCCGAACGCATGAACAACCGTATGCTGGTATTGTCAGTGGTTAGCGCCGTATTTCTGCCCCTGGGTCTGGTGGCTGGCGTGCTGGGGATCAACGTCGGCGGCATCCCCGGGGCCCAAGACCCGAACGCATTCTGGGTTGTTTGTTTGCTGCTGGTGGCCCTGGGAGGGGTGCTGTTGCTGGTGGCGCGATGGCTTGGGATGTTTCGCTGACCGTCCTGTCAATCGAAACGCCCCGCCGGTGGGCACCAGCGGGGCGACGATCGATTGTTTGACGAGGCCACCGGAGCCCCGGTGACCCGAGCCGAGTGTTACGCCAGCGAGCTGTCGATGCCTTTGCAGGCCTCAACCAGACCCTTCACGGCGTTGACTGACTTGTCGAACATGTCCTGTTCTTCCGCGTTCAACTGGATGTTCACGATCCGCTCGATGCCGCCGGCGCCGATTACGGTAGGCACGCCTACATACATGCCCTTCACGCCCAACTCGCCATCGCAATAGGCCGCGCAGGGCAGAACGCGCTTTTGGTCTTTCAGATAGGCTTCGGCCATTTCGATCGCCGAGGTGGCAGGCGCGTAATAGGCCGAGCCGGTCTTCAGCAGGCCGACGATCTCGGCGCCGCCGTCACGGGTGCGCTGGACGATGGCGTCCAGCTTCTCCTGCGTGGTCCAGCCCATCTTGACCAAGTCGGGCAGCGGGATGCCGGCAACGGTCGAATAGCGCACCGAAGGCACCATCGTGTCGCCATGGCCGCCCAGAACAAAGGCGGTGACGTCCTTCATCGACACGTCGAATTCTTCGGCCAGGAAGTGGCGGAAGCGGGCCGAGTCCAGCACGCCGGCCATGCCGCAGACCTTGTTGTGGGGCAGGCCCGAGAATTCGCGCAGCGCCCAGACCATCGCGTCCAGCGGGTTGGTGATGCAGATGACGAAGGCGTCGGGGGCGTGGGCGGCGATGCCTTCACCGACCGACTTCATCACCTTCAGGTTGATGCCCAGCAGGTCGTCACGGCTCATGCCCGGCTTACGCGGCACGCCGGCGGTCACGATGCAGACGTCTGCGCCTGCGATGTCCTCATAGGACTGGGTGCCCTTCAGCTTGGCGTCAAAGCCCTCGGACGGGCCGGATTCGGCGATGTCCAGCGCCTTGCCTTCCGGGATGCCCTCGGCGATGTCGAACAGAACGACATCCCCCAGTTCCTTCATTGCTGCGAGGTGGGCAAGCGTGCCCCCGATCTGACCTGCGCCGATCAGCGCGATCTTGGGTCTGGCCATTTGGATTGTCTCCGCTCGGTTTTGAAATCGCGGTTTTGCTAGTCGCTAAAACGCCGTTGCGCAAGGGTTCTGCGGCGCGGCATGCGACCGCATACCGTTTGCCTGCCCCGGGCCGGTTGCGCTAAACCACCCACAGGACAAGCCGTTTCGAGGCCGCCGCATGGTCGAATTGAACCTGATGTTTTTTGCCGTGGCGATCCCGGCCGTGATCTTTGCAGGCATTTCCAAGGGCGGCTTCGGCTCGGGCGTGGCCTTTGCGTCGTCGTCGATTCTGGCGTTGATCCTTGATCCGGGGCAGGCGCTGGCGCTAATGTTGCCGATCCTGATGGTGATCGACCTGGCCACCCTGCGCCCCTACTGGAAACGGTGGAACTGGCCCGACGCGCGTCTGCTGATGCTGGGCGCGGTGCCGGGCGTGGCGCTGGGCGCGCTGCTGTACCGGGCGACCGACGAAGACCTGCTGCGCCTGCTGATCGGGGGCATTTCGGTGGGCTTCGTTGTCTGGCATGTGGCGCAGACCCGCGGCTGGGTGCGCGGCTTCGCCAACCGCCTGCCGCCTCCGGCCGGGCTGTTCGCGGGGCTGGTCGCCGGCTTCACAAGCTTCGTCAGCCACGCCGGCGGCCCGCCCGCCGCCGTCTATCTGCTGACACAGCGCCTGACGAAGACCGAGTTCCAGGCCACCACCGTGCTGGTCTTCTGGGTCATCAACATCGCCAAGTCCCTCCCCTATGCCTATCTGGGCATGTTTACCCTGCAGACCGCCTGGGCCGACCTGCTGCTGACCCCTTTCGCCATCCTCGGCGCCTGGCTGGGCGTGCGCGCCCATTGGATGATGTCCGAGCGCCTGTTCTTTGCTATCGCCTATGTTCTGCTGACCCTGACCGGGTCAAAGCTGATCTGGGACGCGCTGATCTGACTGTCATGTATTCGGAGGCAGGGCATCGGCCAGCGTCTCATAGGCCTCGCCCGCGGCCACCAGGCAGGTCAGCCCGTTGGGCAGTGTCACGGTGATCGTCCAAGTGCCGGTTTCGTCCGAGGCAAAGACCTCCATAGCCGCACCCTGCCGCGCCATGCCGATACCGCGCCGGGTCTCGCCATAGGTCTCTGCCAACCGCTGCAGCACGTCCGGTCGTGGCGCACAGTTCGACGTTTGCGCCTGTACCTGCTGCGCCGCCAGCACCATGACTCCCAGCCCCATCGTCATCTGAAACAACCGCTGATTCATTTCCGGCCCCCTGTGCCTGTTGACTGGACCAAGGCTGCCGGAACCCTCTGCAATTGCGGTAAAACCACCGGGCGTTGCGTTGCATGCTGCAATGCGGCGATTTTGGCCTTGAAGTTTACGGCAAAAAATGCCCCATTCTGCGCAACTTTATTTCAACGAGAGGTTCCCATGGATCCGCGCCAGCGCCCCTACCGATCCGTTCTCTACATTCCCGGCTCCAAGGAACGGGCGCTCGACAAGGCGCGCTCGCTGCCGGTCGATGCCATCATCTTCGACCTGGAAGACGCGGTTGCCGCCGATGAAAAAGAGAACGCACGCGAAACGCTCAAGGCCGCGCTGGCGACGGGCGGCTATGACCCGCGCGTCAAGATCGTGCGAATCAACGGTCTGGACACCCCTTGGGGCCGCGCCGATGCCGAGGCCGTGCGCGAGATGGATGCCGACGTGGTGCTGCTGCCCAAGGTCAACTCGGCCGCCGATGTCGATGCGCTGGCCGCAATCACCGGCGACCTGCCGATCTGGGCGATGATGGAAACCCCGCGCGGCATGCTGAACGCGGCCGAGATCGCGGCCCACCCGCTGATGGCGGGCTTTGTCATGGGCACCAACGATCTGGCCAAAGAGCTTCAGACCCGATTCCGCCCCGACCGCCTGCCGCTGATGACCTCGCTGGGTCTGTGCCTGCTGGCCGCCAAGGCCGAGGGGCTGGTGATCGTCGATGGTGTCTACAACGCCTTCAAGGATACCGAGGGGCTGGCCGTCGAATGCGCGCAGGGCCGCGACATGGGTTTCGACGGTAAGACCCTGATCCATCCCGCGCAGGTCGAGGCCGCCAACACCGCCTTCGCCCCCTCCGAGGCTGAGATCGACCTAGCCCGCCGTCAGATCGCCGCTTTCGAAGAGGTCGAGGCCAAGGGGCAGGGCGTTGCCGTGGTCGATGGCAAGATCGTGGAAAATCTGCACGTTGTAACTGCCCGCGAAATTCTGGCAAAAGCAGAGGCGATATCAGCTTTGCAAGCGGGGTAAGCCAGCATGGGCTTCGTTCTTCTCATTCTCGGTGTGGCGCTTTGGTGGGCCGCACATCTGTTCAAGCGCCTGATGCCCGCCCGCCGCGCGGCCATGGGTGACGCCGGCAAGGGGGCCGTTGCGGGTGCGCTGGTCGTGTCGATCCTGCTGATGATTTTCGGCTATCGCATGACCGATTTCATCCATGTCTGGGCACCACCCAGCTTCATGATCCACATCAACAACCTGCTGGTGTTAATCGCGATCTGGATGATGAGCCCGGCCGGAACCAAGGGCCGACTGCTGAACAAGGTGCGTCATCCGATGCTGGGCGGGTTCAAGCTCTGGGCCTTTGCGCATCTGCTGGTCAATGGTGATCTGGCGTCGATCATCCTGTTCGGCGGCCTGTTGGCATGGGCGGTGGTCGAAGTGATCGTCATCAACAAGTCCGAGCCCGACTGGACCCCGGGCGAGCCGGGAACGCTGGGCAAGGATGCGATGTTCTTCGTGGCCTCGATCGTGCTGCTGGGCGTCATCGGCTACATTCACGGGCTGGTCGGCCCGTCTCCGTTCCCGGGCTAGGCGGGTGATCTGATGGCGAAACTTTATCGACTGCTGACCGAAGAGGACACCTCGGCCTTCTGCCACAAGGTGTCCGAGGCGCTGGCCAAAGGGTGGGAGCTGCACGGCTCTCCGGCCTATGCGTTCGACCCGTCCACCAACAAGATGCGCTGTGCGCAGGCCGTGACCAAGCAGGTCGCGGCCGATTATTCCCCTGACATGAAACTGGGACAGCAGTAATGGCAAAAACCAATCCGGGCCGCTTTTTCGAGGATTACGCCATCGGGCAGGTGCTGCACCATGCGGTGCCCCGCACCGTGACGGTGGGTGAGCGCGCGCTCTATCATGCGCTCTATCCCGCCCGCCACGCGCTCTATTCCTCGGACGAGTTCGCCCGGAGTTGTGGCCTGCCGCAAAGCCCGATCGACGATCTGGCGGCGTTCCATGTGGTGTTCGGCAAGACGGTTCCGGATGTGTCGCTGAACGCGGTCGCGAACCTGGGCTATGCCGAGGGGCGTTGGCTGCAGCCCGTCTATCCCGGAGACACCCTGCGGTCGGAATCCGAGGTCATCGGGCTGAAACAGAACTCGAACGGCAAGACCGGCGTGGTCTGGGTGCGCACGCGCGGGCTGAACCAGCGCGACGAGGTGGTGATCGAATATGTGCGCTGGGTGATGGTGCGGAAATCGAACCTTGACGCGCCTGCCCCGGAAACCGTGGTGCCGGACCTGAAAAAGGCGCTGGAGCCCGGCGACCTCATGGTGCCGAACGGGCTGGATTTCAGCAAATATGACTTTGCTCTGGCAGGTGAACCGCACCGCTGGGGTGACTACCAGATCGGCGAAACCATCGACCATGTCGACGGCGTGACCGTGGAAGAGGCCGAGCACATGCTGGCCACCCGCTTGTGGCAGAACACCGCCAAAGTGCATTTCGACCTGACTTTCCGACCCGATGGGCGGCTGATCTATGGCGGCCATGTGATCTCGATGGCGCGCGCCTTGTCCTTCAACGGGCTGGCCAATGCGCAGATGATCGTCGGCCTGAACGGCGGTGCCCATGCCAACCCCTGTTTCGCCGGAGACACCATCAAGGCGTGGTCCGAGGTGTTGGACAAGGCCGAAACCGGCGTGCCGGGTGTGGGTGCCATCCGCCTGCGACTGGTGGCGACCAAGGGCGGCGAGCCCTATGCCCTGCGCGGCCAGGATGGAAAGTACAGCCCCGACGTGCTGCTGGATCTGGACTATTGGGCGCTGATGCCGATCTGAGCGGGCCGACCCCCACAGTCTTGTGATTCCGACCGGGCCGAACCGTGCTAGGTTCGGCTCATGTCTTTTCTGCGTATCCTTGCTGCTGCGCTCTGCCTTGGCCGCCCGGCGTCGGCCTGCGATCTGGCGCTGGCTTTGGCCGTGGATGTTTCCGGCTCGGTCGACAGTTCGGAATACCGCATCCAGATGGATGGCCTGGCGGCCGGGTTGCGCGACCCGGTCGTGTCCGAGGCGCTGGTGCGCGGCCAGGCCCGGCTGATGCTGGTGCAATGGACTGGCGAGTCGCGGCAGCGTGTCACCATCCCCTGGACCCGCATCGACGGGTTCGCCGCGGTGGACGCATTTGCGGAACAGGTGGCGACAGATCCGCGCGTGTGGCGCAACTTCTCGACCGCGATCGGCGAGGCGTTGGAAATGACCGTGAACAGTTTTCTGGACGTACCCGACTGCAAGCGCCGCCTGATCGACATCTCGGGCGACGGGGTGTCGAACGAAGGCATTGAGCCGACCGAAATACACGACCTGCTGAGCCGTCAGGGGATCACCGTGAACGCCATCGCCATCGAGGAAAGCGAGCCCGATCTGACCGCCTATTTCTATGAAAACGTCATCGTGGGCGAAGGTGCCTTCGTGGTCTCGGCTGCGGGTTTTGAAGACTATCCCGAACGTATCCGCAAGAAACTGCTGCGCGAAGTCACCCGCCAGACGGCCAGGATCAAGTGACAAAAAAGATTCGTGATCACATCGCTTGCGGCCTGAAAACGCTAACATTGATGGGTGGCGATGAGATTTGTGATCACGGGAATATTTTGCGTGATCACAAACAACGGCCAATAGGGTCATTTGCGCGCAATTTGCTCTTTTTTGCACCTGCGGCGCGTGACAGAGATGTAAAAAGCAGTAAAACCTTCGGTAGCCAACCCAAAAAGGAGCCGCCATGGCCGATGTCAATCGGGGGAACCGCCCGCTTTCGCCGCATCTGTCGATCTATCGTCCACAGTTGACCTCTGTCACCTCGATCCTCACGCGGATCACCGGCAACGCCATGTTGGTGGCGGCGCTGCTGATCGTGTGGTGGTTCCTGGCCGCGGCCACCTCGCCCGAGGCCTATGCGACCGCCAATGCCGTGATTACGTCGTTGCTGGGCGACTTGGTGATGGCTTTGTCGATGTGGGGGCTGTGGTACCACACCCTGGCCGGCATCCGCCACCTGATCTGGGACAACGCCGTCGGGCTGGACCTGCCCACTGCCTACAAGCTGGGTTGGGCGGTCGTGATCGGATCGGTCGTTCTGACCCTCGTCACCCTGTTGATCGTTGCATAACCGGAGGCCTGACATGCGTTACCTTACCGACCGCAAACGTGCCCTTGGCCTGGGCTCGGCCAAATCCGGCACCCAGCATTTCTGGGCGATGAAGGTCAGCTCGGTTGCCTTGCTGATCCTCGTGCCGCTGTTCGTCTTTACCTTCGGGCCGACCTTGGGCCAGCCTTATGACGTGATGCTGGACTACTATTCGCGCCCGTTCCCGGCCATCGTTGCGGCGCTGACGCTGGTCGTTGGCTTCAAGCACTTCGCCGATGGCGCGCAGGTGATGATCGAGGACTATGTGCACGGCACGCTTGAAAAGGTTCTGATCATCCTCGTGACCTGTCTGTCCTATGGCGCGGCCGCCGCTGGCATCTTTGCCATCGCCCGCATCGCCCTCTAACACCCCGGAGCTGAAAGAAATGGCTGCATACGAATACGAAACGCACGAATATGACGTGGTTGTCGTCGGCGCCGGTGGGGCCGGGCTGCGGGCCACGCTGGGCATGGCCGAGCAGGGGCTGCGCACGGCCTGCGTGACCAAGGTTTTTCCGACGCGCTCGCACACCGTCGCGGCACAGGGCGGCATCGCGGCGTCGCTGTCGAACATGGGCCCCGACCACTGGCAGTGGCACATGTATGACACCGTCAAGGGCTCGGACTGGCTGGGTGACACCGACGCGATGGAATACCTGGCGCGCGAGGCGCCCAAGGCGGTGTATGAGCTGGAGCACTATGGCGTGCCCTTCAGCCGGACCGAGGAAGGCAAGATCTATCAGCGCCCCTTCGGTGGCCACACCACTGAATTCGGGGAGGGCCCGCCGGTGCAGCGCACCTGTGCCGCCGCCGACCGGACCGGTCACGCGATCCTGCACACGTTGTACGGACAGTCGTTGAAGAACAACGCGGAATTCTACATCGAGTATTTTGCGATCGACCTGATCATGTCCGAGGACGGTCAGTGCCAGGGCGTCGTCTGCTGGAAGCTGGACGACGGTACCATGCATGTCTTCAACGCCAAAATGGTCGTGCTGGCCACGGGCGGGTATGGCCGCGCCTATTTCAGCGCGACCTCGGCCCATACCTGCACCGGCGACGGTGGTGGCATGGTGGCTCGGGCGGGTCTGCCGCTGCAGGACATGGAATTCGTGCAGTTCCACCCGACCGGCATCTATGGCTCGGGCTGTCTGATCACCGAAGGCGCGCGCGGCGAGGGTGGATATCTGACCAACTCGGAAGGCGAACGGTTCATGGAGCGTTACGCGCCCCACTACAAGGACCTGGCGCCGCGTGACTATGTCAGCCGCTGCATGACGATGGAAATCCGCGAAGGGCGGGGTGTGGGCAAGAATGGTGATCACATCCACCTGAACCTGTCGCACCTGCCGGCCGAGGCTCTGGCCGAGCGGCTGCCGGGGATCTCTGAATCGGCCAAAATCTTTGCCGGCGTCGACGTGACCAAGGAGCCGATCCCGGTTCTGCCGACGGTGCACTATAACATGGGCGGCATTCCGACCAACTATTGGGGCGAGGTGCTGAACCCGACCGCCGACAACCCCACCGCCGTGGTGCCCGGCTTGATGGCCGTGGGCGAGGCCGGCTGCGCCTCGGTGCACGGCGCCAACCGGCTGGGCTCGAATTCGTTGATCGACCTGGTGGTGTTCGGCCGGGCCGCCGCGATCCGCGCCGGCAAGGTGGTGGACCCCGAAGCGCCGAACCCGGTGCTGAACAAGGCGTCGGTCGACAAGGCCTTCGACCGGTTCGACGCGCTGCGCAACGCCAATGGCGCGACCCCGACCGCCGAATTGCGGCTGGAAATGCAGAAGACCATGCAGGAAGATGCAGCCGTGTTCCGCACCGCCGAAACGCTGGCGCAAGGCGTCGAGAAGATGACCGCGATCGCGGCAAAGCTGGACGACCTGAAGGTCACCGACCGCAGCCTGGTCTGGAACAGCGACCTGATGGAAACGCTGGAGCTGACCAACCTGATGCCCAACGCGCTGGCCACCATCGTTGGTGCCGAGGCGCGCAAGGAATCCCGCGGCGCCCACGCGCACGAGGACTTCCCCGAGCGCGACGATGAGAACTGGCGCGTGCACACCGTGGCGCGGGTCGAGGGCAACTCGGTCGAGTTGAGCTATCGCCCGGTCATCGTCGATCCGCTGACGCCCGAAGAACAGGGCGGCATCAGCCTTGAAAAGATCGCGCCCAAGGCGCGGACCTTCTAAGGAGAGGAACACATGGTACAACTGACCCTCCCCAAGAATTCGCGCATCACGACGGGCAAGACCTGGCCCAAGCCCGAAGGGGCGAGCAACGTGCGCAAGTTCCAGATCTATCGCTGGAACCCGGACGATGGCCAGAACCCGCGGGTCGACACCTATTTCGTCGACATGGACGATTGCGGCCCGATGGTCCTGGATGCGCTGATCTACATCAAGAACAAGATCGACCCGACGCTGACCTTCCGCCGGTCCTGCCGCGAGGGGATCTGCGGCTCCTGCGCGATGAACATCGACGGGATCAACACGCTGGCCTGCATCTACGGCATGGACGAGATCAAGGGCGACGTGAAGATCTATCCGCTGCCGCACATGCCGGTGGTCAAGGACCTGATCCCCGATCTGACGCATTTCTATGCGCAGCACGCCAGCATCATGCCGTGGCTGGAAACCAAGACCAACCGTCCCGCAAAAGAGTGGCGGCAGTCGATCGAGGACCGCAAGAAGCTGGACGGCCTGTATGAATGCGTGATGTGCGCCAGCTGCTCGACCTCGTGCCCCAGCTATTGGTGGAACGGCGACCGTTATCTTGGCCCCGCGGCGCTGCTGCATGCCTATCGCTGGATCATCGACAGCCGTGACGAGGCCACGGGCGAGCGTCTGGATCAGCTCGAGGATCCGTTCAAGCTGTATCGCTGCCACACGATCATGAATTGCGCCAAGACCTGCCCCAAAGGTCTGAACCCGGCCAAGGCGATTGCCGAGATCAAGAAGCTGATGGTCGAACGCACCGTTTGACCCCGAACAAAGACCGCACTTGCCGCATTGCGGCAAGTGCATGGCCCACATGTGAAATCATCGGATGTGCGCCGCCCCGGTCGGGCTTATGTTTAGCGCTGGGGAGGAGTGACGGATTGGAAACAGGATCACTCCGATGAAAACCGAAAACAGCACCGCCAAAACCGATGCGGCCGAAGCCCTGAAGTTGCTGGAGCAGGCTTGGGCCTATTATACACCCGCGCCGGCGAAACACGCCGAGGACAAGGAACCCGAACTGTTCGAATACGCCAACGCGGCCTGATGTGCGGCGGGGGTTGGGCTTGAACATCGGCACGATGTGAGCGAAGCAGGGGCATGCCTATTCTTCTGCTCCTGCTCGCCGCCGGTGTATTCGCCTATTTCTTTTGGCGATCGCGCAAGTCGGCGCTGACGCGGGACTGTCGGTGGCGGCGACACCGGAAGGACGGGATCTGGAGCTGTGCATTCTGCGGTGCCGTGTCCCGTTCCGAGACGCAGCCGAACCAGTGCGAGCGAACCGGAACCTGACATTTCGGCGCCAGCGACTCCTTGGGGTTTCCCGCCGACGCGATCTGCGTCACTGTGTCGAAATAATGGACGGACGCAGCATGACGAACCCACCACCCGACGCCGCCGCCCGCCGGGCCATCGCTCCGGTGATCTGCTATCCCAATGACAGCCTGTC
>NZ_JBXWRZ010000040.1:0-33290 GCF_059613165.1 Ruegeria sp. BHSB172 | reverse complement strand
GTGCAGATCCCGGCCCCCTTCTTCTATGACCAGATCCGCCGCACCGGGCACGAGCCCAAGATGGACCAGCTGATCGCTGTGGGGCAGGTGTTCTTGCCACGCACCGATTTCGGCGCGCAGGAGCGCTGTCGGACCATCGTGGAAACCGAAGTTCTGCGGATGGGTTACTACATCTATGGCTGGCGCCACGTACCGGTGGATGTCACCTGCCTGGGCGAAAAGGCCAACGCGACCCGGCCCGAGATCGAGCAGATCCTGATCTCGAATTCCAAGGGCGTTGACGAGGACACGTTCGAGCGCGAGCTGTACGTCATCCGCCGCCGGATCGAGAAAGCCGCCGCCGCCGCGGGGATTTCAGGTCTGTACCTGGCCTCGCTCAGCTGCCGGTCGATCATCTACAAGGGCATGATGCTGGCCGAGCAGGTCGCCGTGTTCTACCCCGACCTGATGGACGACCGTTTCGAGTCGGCCTTTGCGATCTATCACCAGCGCTATTCCACCAACACCTTCCCGCAATGGTGGCTGGCGCAGCCATTCCGCATGCTGGCCCACAATGGCGAGATCAACACGCTGAAGGGCAACATCAACTGGATGAAAAGCCACGAGATCCGCATGGCCTCGGCAACCTTTGGCGACTATGCCGAAGACATCAAGCCGATCATCGCAGGCGGATCGTCGGATTCGGCGGCGCTGGACTCGGTGTTCGAGGTTCTGGTGCGCGCGGGCCGCTCGGCCCCGATGGCAAAGACGATGCTGGTGCCGGAAAGCTGGTCGAAACAGGCGGTGGAACTGCCGCAGTCCTGGCGCGACATGTATTCCTATTGCAACTCGGTGATGGAGCCGTGGGACGGCCCCGCCGCGCTGGCCATGACCGATGGCCGCTGGGTCTGCGCCGGGCTGGACCGCAACGGCCTGCGCCCGATGCGCTATGTGGTCACCGGCGACGGTCTGGTGATCGCCGGGTCCGAGGCGGGCATGGTCCCGATCGACGAGGCCAGCGTTGTCGAGAAAGGCGCGCTGGGTCCGGGCCAGATGCTGGCCGTCGATATGAAAAAGGGCAAGCTGTATCGCGACAAGCAGATCAAAGACAAGCTGGCCGCGGCCCTGCCGTTCGGCGAATGGGTCAGCAAGATCAACGATCTGGACGAAAAGCTGGCGAAGGTCGCCGAAAAGCCGCTGTTCACCGGTGAAGAGCTGCGCAAGCGCCAGATCGCGGCGGGCTACACGGTCGAAGAGCTGGAGCAGATCCTTGCCCCTATGGCCGAGGACGGCAAAGAGGCCATCGCCTCGATGGGCGACGATACGCCCTCGGCGGTTCTGTCCAAACAGTACCGACCGCTCAGCCATTTCTTCCGCCAGAATTTCAGCCAGGTGACCAACCCGCCGATCGACAGCCTGCGCGAATACCGTGTGATGTCGCTGAAGACACGGTTCGGCAACCTCAAGAACGTGCTGGACGAGGACAGCAGCCAGACCGAGATCATCGTGCTGGAAAGCCCCTTTGTCGGCAATGCTCAGTGGGAAGAACTGGTGGCGAATTTCGATGCGCCGCTGGCCGAGATCGACTGTACCTTCGAACCCGGCACCGGCGCACTGAGCGCCGCGCTGGCGCGAATCCGCGCCGAGGCGGAGGAGGCCGTGCGCTCGGGCGCGGGTCACCTGGTTCTGACCGATCAGTATTCCGGCCCCGGCAAAGTGGCGATGCCGATGATCTTGGCCACCAGCGCGGTTCATTCGCACTTGATTCGTCAGGGTCTGCGGACCTTCTGTTCGTTGAACGTACGCTCGGCGGAATGCATCGACCCGCATTATTTCGCGGTGCTGATCGGCTGTGGCGCGACCGTGGTCAACGCCTATCTGGCCGAGGATTCGCTCGCCGACCGGATCGAACGCGGCCTGCTCGAAGGCAGCCTGACCGAAAACGTCGCGCGTTACCGCGAGGCGATCGACCAGGGCCTGCTGAAGATCATGGCCAAGATGGGCATCTCGGTGATCTCGTCCTATCGCGGCGGCCTGAATTTCGAGGCCGTGGGACTGAGCCGCGCCATGGTGGCCGAATATTTCCCTGGCATGACCAGCCGGATTTCCGGCATCGGCGTCACCGGCATTCAGTCCAAGGCCGAGGAAATCCACGCCAAGGGCTGGGAGAGCGGCCTGGACGTTCTGCCCATCGGTGGGTTCTATAAGGCCCGCAAATCCGGTGAGACCCATGCGTGGGAAGCGACCTCGATGCACATGATGCAGATGGCCTGCAACCGCGCCTCGTACGAGCTGTGGAAGCAGTATTCGGCCAAGATGCAGGCGAACCCGCCGATCCATCTGCGCGACCTGATGGATTTCAAACCGCTGGGCAAGCCGATCCCGATCGAAGAGGTCGAATCGATCACCTCGATCCGCAAGCGGTTCGTCACGCCGGGCATGTCGCTGGGCGCGCTCAGCCCCGAGGCGCACAAGACGCTGAACGTGGCGATGAACCGGATCGGCGCGAAATCCGACTCGGGTGAAGGTGGGGAAGATCCCGCACATTTCGTGCCCGAGCCGAATGGCGACAACCCCTCGGCCAAGATCAAGCAGGTGGCCTCGGGCCGGTTCGGCGTGACCGCCGAATACCTCAACCACTGCGAAGAGTTGGAAATCAAGGTGGCCCAGGGCGCCAAGCCCGGCGAGGGCGGCCAGCTGCCCGGCATGAAGGTCACCGATCTGATCGCGCGCCTGCGTCACTCGACCAAGGGCGTGACCCTGATCTCGCCGCCGCCGCATCACGACATCTACTCGATCGAGGATCTGGCGCAGCTGATCTATGACCTGAAACAGATCAACCCGCGCTGCAAGGTGACTGTGAAACTGGTGGCGTCTTCGGGCGTGGGCACGATCGCCGCCGGGGTGGCCAAGGCCAAAGCCGACATCATCCTGATCTCGGGCCACAATGGCGGCACCGGGGCATCGCCCGCGACCAGCATCAAATATGCCGGCCTGCCGTGGGAAATGGGCCTGACCGAGGCGCATCAGGTTCTGGCGATGAACAACCTGCGCGACCGGGTGACCCTGCGCACCGATGGCGGCCTGCGCACCGGGCGCGACATCGTCATGGCGGCGATGATGGGGGCCGAGGAATACGGCATCGGCACCGCCGCCCTGATCGCAATGGGCTGCATCATGGTGCGCCAGTGCCAGTCGAACACCTGCCCAGTGGGCGTCTGTACGCAAGACGAATCCCTGCGCGCCAAGTTCACCGGCAATGCCGACAAGGTGGTTAACCTGATCACCTTCTACGCGCAGGAAGTGCGCGAGATTCTGGCCAGCATCGGCGCCCGGTCGCTGGACGAGATCATTGGTCGGGCCGATCTGTTGGCGCAGGTCAGCCGCGGGTCGGCGCATCTGGACGATCTGGACCTGAATCCGCTGCTGATCACCGTCGATGGCGCCCAGAACATCGTCTATGACCGCGACAAGCCCCGCAACGAGGTGCCCGACACGCTGGACGCCGAAATCGTGCGCGACGCGGCGCGGTTCCTGAAGGACGGCGAAAAGATGCAGCTGTCCTATGCGGTGCAGAACACGCACCGGACGGTGGGCACCCGGGTCTCGAGCCACATCGTGCAGAATTTCGGCATGCGCAACACGTTCCAGCCGGACCATCTGCATGTGAAATTGCAAGGCTCAGCCGGTCAGTCGCTGGGCGCCTTCGCCGCGCCGGGGCTCAAGCTCGAGGTGTCGGGCGACGCCAACGACTATGTGGGCAAGGGCCTGTCGGGCGGCACCATCGTCGTGCGCCCGCCGCAGGTCAGCCCGCTGCAGGCCGACCGGAACACGATCATCGGCAACACGGTTCTTTACGGCGCGACCGACGGGTACCTGTTCGCGGCTGGCCGGGCAGGCGAGCGGTTCGCCGTGCGCAACTCGGGGGCCAAGGTGGTGGTCGAGGGTTGCGGCTCGAACGGGTGCGAATACATGACCGGCGGGGTTGCGGTGATCCTGGGGGACATCGGGGCGAACTTTGGCGCGGGGATGACGGGCGGCATGGCCTATCTGTACGACCCCGAAGGCAAGGCGCAGCTTCTGATGAACATGGAAACCCTGGTGACCTGCCCCGTAACGGTCGAGCATTGGGAGATGCAGCTGAAATCGCTGATCGAGCGCCACGCCACGGAAACCGGCAGCCGCAAGGCCGCCGACATCCTGCAGCACTGGGACGTGGAAAAGGCCAATTTCCTGCAAATCTGCCCGAAAGAGATGCTGAACAAGCTGGCCTATCCGCTCAGCCACGAGGCGACGGCGGTTCCGGCCGAGTAACCCGGGCCGAACCCGAACAAGACCCGCGTGCCGCAGCCCGGCGCGCGGGTTCTTTGTTTTCATGCGGGCAGACGTCCGGGTGACCGCCCTCGCAGGCGGGGTTATGGGCGAATTGCGCCACAAAATCATCGTGAAATCGGGCCAATCGTTCGATAAGGTCGCAGAAATCGCAGGAGCCTTGGGAATGCCGACCACCTATCTCGATCAGTTTTTTATCATTGACCCCTTCAGCCCGCCTGCGGCAGGGACTGTTATGGTGGTCCAGAAATACAATCTGATCGATCAGAATGATGACGGAGACATCGACCGGTTCGACAATGACTCGGTCAACGGTCAGGATGTTACCAATTCGTGGCCCGGCGACACAGTCACCGTCAACGTGCCCGGCACGGGGAACGTGACCTATACCGGCATTACCTTTTATCTTGCCGATGGCAGCCGCGTGTTCACCCCGACCGACGGGCAGGTGCTGCAGCAGGGCACATTGGTGTCCACGACATTCGTTTCTTCGCAAGGTCCCCTGACTGTGCCCGGTGAGCTGGGGCCGCCCTGTTTCACGCGCGATACGTTGATCGAGACGCCAAACGGCCCAACGCCGGTTCAGGACCTGAGCGCCGGCGATCTGGTTCTGACCGTCGACAACGGTGCCAAACCGTTGCTGTGGGTCGGAAAGACTTGCGTGCCGGCCATCGGAAAGACCGCACCGATCCGGTTTGCGGCCGGTGTTCTGGGGCTGGATCGCGAAACACTGGTTTCGCCGCAGCACCGGATGTTGATCGACGACTGGCGGGCCGAGTACTTCTATGGCTATCCCGAAATCCTGATCGCCGCGCATTGCCTTGTGAATGGCACCAGCGTGACCCGAGCCGAGGGTGGAGATGTCACCTATTACCATCTGTTGTTCGACCAGCACGAGATCGTGACGGCAAATGGCGCCAGAAGCGAAAGCTATTACCCCGGACATGCCCTGTCGCAATCCGAGCGGGATACCTGCCGCGAGCTTTTCGATCTGTTCCCCGAACTCGACCGTGCGGATCTGGGCATGTTGAAGACCGCGCGCCCGGTCATCCGCCCACGCGATGCGCAGCTGTTCGGCTGACAAAGCCGTTCCAAAATTCGGCTGCGCGGCGTATAGCGGACCCATGGCGAAGAAAGCGGCCCGCAAGAGCAGCGGCAAAAAGAAACAGGCGACCCGGCCGAAAAAGACTCGGACGCTCCTGCCCCGTATCCGGCGATGGGTGGTGCGCGGCGCTTTGGCGGTTGCCGGCGTCTTTCTGGCGCTGGTGTTGATCTATTCGGTGGTGAACCCGCCGATCACCCACACGATCTGGTCGGAATGGCGCCGTCTGGGCAAGGTCGAGCGCGACTGGGTGCCGATCGAGGAGATTGCCCCGGTCATGGCCCGTGCGGCCGTGGCGGCCGAGGATGCCAATTTCTGCCTGCACTGGGGGTTCGACGTGAACGCCATCCGAGACGCGCTGGAGGATGGCGGCAACCGCGGCGCCTCGACCATCACGCAGCAGGTGGTGAAGAACGTGTTCCTGTGGCAGGGGCGCAGCTGGGTCCGCAAGGCGATGGAGACTGTGCTGACCCCGGTGGTCGAAATTTTCTGGAGCAAGAAGCGGATCCTCGAAGTCTATCTGAATGTGGCCGAAACCGGTGAGGGGCTATTTGGGGTCGAGGCTGCGGCGCGCCGCAATTTCGGTGTAAGCGCCGCGGAGCTGAGCCCGGTGCAGGCCGCCCGCCTGGCCGCGATCCTGCCCGCGCCGCGCGCGCGATCGGTGACGGACCCGTCGGTCTATACCCGCCGGCGGGCCGCCGCGATACTGGATGGGGCGGCCACCATCCGCGCAGATGGCCGCGCCGATTGTTTCGAGGATTGAAACCCTTGCCGCTCAGCGGCTATTGCTGAGCGGTATTCACTGGATCGAATGGACTCTCATGGCGCGTTTGTTTCACGTTCCCCTTTCCCCGTTTTGCCGAAAGGTCCGTCTGGCGCTGGCCGAAAAGAAGATCGAGGTTGAGCTGGTCTCCGAGAAATATTGGGAGAAGGATCCGGATTTCCTGCGTCGCAACCCGGCCGGAAAAGTCCCGGTTCTGCGGCTGGATGGGCGGATCATGGCAGAAAGCACCGCGATTTGTGAATATATCGAGGAAACCCGCCCGGACCCAGCCCTGATGCCCCGCAAACCCGAAGCCCGGTACGAGGTGCGCCGTCTGGTCAACTGGTTCGACGACAAGTTCCACCATGAGGTGACGTCGAAGCTGTTGTACGAACGGGTGAACAAGAAGATGACCGGGCAGGGCTATCCGGACAGTAGGAACGTGAAAGAGGGCGCGCGGGCGATCAAGTTCCACTTGGACTACATGGCCTGGCTGCTGGATCAACGGCGCTGGCTGGCGGGGGATCAGATGACCTTGGCCGATTTTGCGGCTGCGGCGCACCTGTCGGCGCTGGACTATATTTCAGACGTGGACTGGAACCGCAGCCAGGTGGTCAAGGACTGGTACGCCAAGATCAAATCACGCCCGGCATTCCGATCGATCCTTGCGGACCAAGTACCGGGATTCCGCCCGCCTGCCCATTACGCTGACCTTGATTTCTGATAGGTTGGGTCAGGGGGCTGTCTGCCCCCTCTTGGCCCGTTGGGCCAATTCACCCCCGAGGATATTTTGGGCCAGATGAACAGCGCGACAGCATTGAAGGACAGGTTGGTGGCGCAGGCCCGGGCCGAGGGGTTCGTGTCGTGCCGGATCTGCCGCCCGTGGGACGTACCGGAGGTGCCTGCGCGGTTGGCCGCCTTTCTGGCGGCGGGCTATCACGGGCAAATGGGTTGGATGGCCGAGCGGACCCATTGGCGGGGGGATCCGGCGAAGCTGTGGCCCGAGGCGCGCTCGGTCATCATGCTGGCCGAGAGTTACACGCCGGATCATGATCCGACCGAGGTTCTGGGGCGACCCGATCGCGGGGCGATCTCGGTCTATGCGCAGAACAGGGATTATCACGATCTGGTCAAGAAGCGGCTGAAGCGGCTGGCCCGATGGCTGATTGCCGAGGCCGGCGGCGAGGTGAAGGTGTTCGTCGATACCGCGCCGGTGCCCGAGAAAGCACTGGGCCATGCGGCCGGGTTGGGGTGGCAGGGCAAACATACCAATCTGGTCAGCCGCGATTGGGGCAATTGGGCCTTTTTAGGGTCTGTTTTCACCACTCTGAACCTGCCGGCGGATCCACCGGAAGTGGATCATTGCGGGTCGTGTCGGGCCTGTCTGGATGCCTGTCCGACGGATGCTTTCCCGGCACCCTATCAGTTGGATGCGCGGCGCTGCATTTCCTATCTGACCATCGAGCACAAGGGGCCGGTGGATCAAAAGCTGCGCGGCAAGCTGGGCAACCGGATCTATGGCTGTGATGATTGCTTGGCCGCTTGTCCGTGGAACAAGTTCGCGGTGGCGGCCAGCGACATCCGCTATGCCGCGCGCAAAGACCTGATGGCGCCGCCGCTGGCGGAATTGGCCGGGTTGGACGATGCGGCGTTCCGGGACAAGTTCTCGGGGTCTCCGATCAAGCGGATTGGGCGCGACCGGTTCGTGCGCAACGTTCTGTATGCCATCGGCAATTCCGGGTCGGCGGAGTTGATTCCGGTCGCGCAGGCGCTGACCGAGGATCCCGATCCGACGGTGGCCGACGCGGCGCGCTGGGCGGTCGAACAACTGTCGTGAATGCCGCAAACAGGCTGGACGCGTCGGTTCAATCCGCTACACCCGTGACTGCGAACAGGATGGAGACCCCGATGGCGTTGGCTTTGGGCGTGGATACCGGTGGAACCTACACCGATGCGGTGCTGATCCGGGACGAGGAAGAGGTGATCGCCTCGGCCAAGTCCCTGACCACGCGCGAGGATCTTGCGATCGGCGTCGGGCGGGCGATTCAGGCGGTGCTGGACCGGGCGCAGGTCGCACCCGGCCAGATCTCGATGGCGTCGCTGTCGACGACGCTGGCCACGAACGCGCTGGTCGAGGGGCAGGGCGGGCGCGTTGCGCTGATATATGTTGGGTTTCGGGATGGTGATCTGGACAGGCATGGGCTGCGCGATGCGCTGAAGGGCGACCCGGCGCTGGTGATCGCGGGCGGGCACAGCCATGCCGGGGCCGAGGCCGCGCCGTTGGATACAAGGGCGTTGACCGAATTTCTGGACCAGCAGTCCGGGATTTCCGGGTTTGCGGTCGCGGCCCAGTTCGCCACGCGCAACCCCGCGCATGAGCTTGAGGTTGCGCGGATCATCACCGAGAAGACCGGCGCGCCTGTGACCTGCTCGCATCAGTTGTCGGCCAAGCTGAACGGGCCGAAACGTGCGGTGACGGCGGTGCTGAACGCGCGTCTGATCGGAATGATCGACCGCCTGATCGGCCGGGCGCAGGATGTTCTGCACGAGCTGGGCATCGACGCGCCGATGATGGTGGTGCGTGGGGACGGAGCCTTGATGAGCGCCGAGCAGGCGCGGGAACGGCCGATCGAGACCATCCTCAGCGGTCCGGCGGCCTCGATCGTGGGCGCGCGCTGGCTGACCGGAGTTCAGGACGCGCTGGTTTCGGATATCGGAGGGACGACGACCGATGTGGCGCTGATCCGCGATGGTAAACCCGCGATCGACCCGGCGGGCGCCCGGGTTGGCGGGTTCCGCACCATGGTCGAGGCGGTGGCGATGCGCACTCATGGTCTAGGCGGTGACAGCCAGGTGCATGTGGTGACCGAAGGCCTGCGCGGCGGCGTTTTCCTGGGTCCGCGCCGGGTGCTGCCGGTGTCTCTGATCGCGACCCAGGCGCCCGAGGTGGTCCATGCCGCGCTGGACGAGCAGTTGCGCGCGACCACGGTGGGCGAGCACGACACCCGTTTCGCCCGCCGTGTGCCCGGCATCTACGCCGAGGGTCTGGGTCCGCGTGAGGCGGGGCTGCTGGAGCGGCTGGGGGACAAGGTTCTGCCCCTGAGCGCCCTGTTGCGCACCCGGATGGAAAACGGCGCTCTGACCCGGCTGGTGGATCGCGGGATCGTTCAGGTCTCGGGGGTGACGCCGTCGGATGCCAGCCACGTTCTGGGGCGTCTGTCCGATTGGGATGCCGATGCCGCGCGCAAGGCGCTGGAACTGATTGCGCGCCGGCGTGTGGGGTCAGGCGACCGGCTGGCGGGCTCAGCCGAAGAACTGGCCGGGATGATCGTGGATCAGTTGACCGAACAGACGATTTTGACCTTGTTAGAGACTGCTTTTGCGGAAGAGGCCGAGGAGTTCGGCCTGCCGCCCGAGGATCTGGCGCGCCATGTGCTGACGCGGCGGGGGTTGCGTGGGCATCGTGGTCTGCTGGCGTTGGATACGAAGCTGAACGTGGATGTGGTCGGGCTGGGGGCCTCAGCGCCAAGCTATTACCCTGCGGTCGGTGAGCGGTTGCGCTGTACAATGGTGCTGCCCGACTATGCCGGGGTGGCCAATGCGATCGGGGCCGTCGTGGGGCGGCTGACCATGCGCCGGGCGGGCACCGTGACCGCTCCGTCCGAAGGCCGGTACCGCGTGCATCTGAACGACGGGCCGCAGGATTTCCCCACGCCCGAACCCGCGCTGGACCTGCTGGAGGCTGAACTGCGTCGCGAGACCGAAAGCGCCGTGCGCGAGGCCGGTGCCCAGGATGTCCGCGTGATCGTCAACCGCGACATCCGCACCGCCCGGATCGAGGGCAAGGATGTCTTTGTCGAGGCGATGCTGACCGTCGAAGCCAGCGGCCGCCCGCGGGTGGCCGTCGGCTGACCGCTATTCTGCAGCGCTGCTGCGTTTGGGCAGAACCCAGTCCGGGCGCGGGAAGTGGCAGGTATAGCCATTGGGGATACGCTGAAGGTAGTCCTGATGCTCGGGCTCGGCCTCCCAGAAATCGCCGACGGGTTCGACCTCGGTGACGACCTTGCCGGGCCACAGCCCGCTGGCATCCACATCGGCGATCGTGTCCAGCGCGATCCGTTTTTGGGTCTCGTCGCAGTAATAGATGGCCGAGCGATAGCTCATTCCGATGTCATTGCCCTGACGGTTCACGGTGGTCGGGTCGTGGATCTGGAAGAAGAACTCAAGCAGATCGCGATAGGTGACCTGCGCGGGGTCGAACCAGATCTCGATCCCTTCGGCATGGGTGCCGTGGTTGCGATAAGTCGCGTTGGGCACGTCGCCGCCGGTATATCCGACGCGGGTGCGCAGAACGCCGGGCAGCTTGCGGATCAGATCCTGCATGCCCCAGAAGCAGCCTCCGGCCAGAACGGCGCGTTGTTCGGTCATTTCGGGTCCTCCACTTGATCGAGGTATTCGCCATAGCCCTCGGCCTCCATGTCGTCACGATGGATGAACCGCAGCGCGGCGGAGTTGATGCAGTAGCGTAGCCCACCCTGGTCCAGCGGACCATCGGGAAACACATGGCCCAGGTGGCTGTCGCCGTGTTTCGAGCGGACCTCCGTCCGGATCATGCCCAGCGAGCGGTCCTCAAGCTCGGTGACGTGGTCATGCACGATGGGTTTGGTGAAACTGGGCCAGCCACAGCCCGATTCGTATTTGTGGGTCGAGGCGAACAGCGGTTCACCCGATACGACATCCACATAAATGCCCGGTTCCTTGTGGTGCAGGTATTTGCCGGTGCCGGGGCGTTCGGTCCCGTTGCGCTGGGTGACGTGGAATTCCTCGGGCGAGAGGGCGGCGACAACCGATGGATCTTTGGTATATTTTGACATGGGTCCTCCGGCGTTATTCCTTTCCCGAGATAATTGGGGTGCGCCGCGACAAAAGCAAAGCCCTGTTTTGCCCGGCTCGCGCGATCGTGCGGGTGATCTGCCGCCGTTCTTCGTGCGTATCAATGACAAAGAGGAGGTCAAGCCATGTTCAGAATGCTGCTGTTGTCTGCCCTGTTGCTGATCGGCCGGATGGTGCAGGCCGCGCCTGTGTCCGGAGAGTTCGCTTCAATTGATGGCGGCACGCTGTCGCTGTCGGATTGGCGCGGCCAGCCGGTTCTGGTGGTCAACACGGCCTCGCAATGCGGGTTCACCGGGCAATATGCTGGGCTGCAAAAGCTGCAGGACACCTATGGATCCGAGGGTTTGGTGGTTCTGGCGGTCCCGTCGGATTCCTTCAACCAGGAATTGGAAACCGCCAGCGAGGTCAAGGAGTTCTGCGAGTTGAACTATGACCTGACCCTGCCCATGACCGACATCACCCCCGTGACCGGTCCGCAGGCCCACCCGTTCTACAAGGCGGTTGCCGCCGAGACCGGGTTTGTGCCCAACTGGAATTTCAACAAGATCCTGCTGAGCCCCGAAGGCGAGGTCGTGGCGACCTTTGGGTCGACGACGCGGCCGGACTCCCGCAAGCTGCGCCGTCAGGTCGAGGCCCTGCTGCGCTGAACCGGCTGGCGTGACAACTGCACGGCCAGAATGCCCAGCGTGGTGACCGCAACACCGACGGCATCCATTGCGCCCAACCGTTCACCCAGAAGAATCGCGGCGATCGTGACCCCGAACACCGGGTTGAGGAAATGGAAGGTCGCCGCGCGGATCGGCCCGATCCGGTTGAGCAGCAGGAACCAGATCAGCGTGGCCAACAGGCCGGGGAACAGGGTCGTGTAGGTGAAGGCCAGCGCCAGCGGCCAGGTCGGGCGGACATAAACCGTCTCGAACAGCGGGGCGGCGATGAACAGAACCGCCGAGCCGACGAACATCTGCAGGCCGACGACCATCATGAAGTTCCCGCCCGAGGTCGCCCCGCGCACGGCCAGCGTGGCGAAAGTCAGAGCCAGCGCGCCCAGCCCGCAGAGGGCAACGCCGAACAGGTCGATCCCGGCGCTGATCCGGCTGCTCATGATCAGGGCCACACCGGCGAACCCGGCCAGCAGCCCCAGGACACCCAGCGGGCGCAACCGTTCCCCGAACAGCAGCCAACCGGCCAGCGCCACCAGCAGAGGCATGGTCGATGCGATGATCGCCGCGACCGAGGCCTCGACCGTTTGCATCGCATAGAAATTCAGACCCAAATACAGGGCATTCTGGCAGATTCCGAACAGGATGGTCGCGTACCATTGCGACCGCGTCAGGCGCCAGCTCTGGCCCATGGCCGCGGCGATGGCGACACCCAGGATGCCGGAAATCAAAAAGCGAACGGCCAGCGAAAACAGCGGCGAGGCATCCGCGACGATGATCCGCGCCGAGGTGAAGGCCGACGACCAGATGAAGGCAAAGGCCAGCCCCATGGCGATGGCGCGCGGATCCATGACAAGCCTCGTTTGAATTCCGTGGCGACTGTTCCCGATTTTCTCTGGGTCTGCAACCGGCGGATGGCAACGTGCGCATAGAAAAAGGGCCGCGAAACCGCGGCCCCTGTTTCGTACCACCTTGGGGTGGGATCAGCTGTTGACGCTGTCCTTCAGGGCCTTGGCGATGGTCATTTTCACGACCTTGTCGGCCTCTTTGGTGAAAGTCTCACCGGTGGCCGGGTTGCGCACCTGACGCTCGGGGCGCTCGCGGCAGTAGATCTTGCCGACGCCCGGCAGGGTCACAGCGCCACCGGCCGAAACTTCGCGGGTGATCAGGTTGGTGATCGCTTCCAGCGCCGCGTTCGCGGATTTCTTGTCGGTTCCCATTTCCTCAGCGAGAGCAGCAACCAGCTGAGTCTTCGTCATAGGCTTTGCCATTTCTTGGTCTCCTTAACGTGCCCGATCTATTGGGCCTCACCGCGTAACTGTAACGGGATATTGTGGGCGAACACAACGAATAGTAGCGCCGAACCCCCAAAAAATATGGGGATTTCGTTGCTTTTTTGCGTCAGAGGAAGGCCGTTTCGTCGAACGAGCGCAATTTCCGGCTGTGCAGACGTTCCAGCGGCATGCCCCGCAGGTGTTCCATCGCCCGGATTCCAATCGCCAGATGGCGGCCGACCTGAGTTGTATAGAACTCGGACGCCATGCCCGGCAACTTCAATTCGCCATGCAGGGGCTTGTCGGACACGCACAGCAAGGTACCGTAGGGCACGCGGAACCGATAGCCGTTGGCGGCGATCGTTGCGCTTTCCATGTCCAGCGCGATGGCGCGCGACTGGCTCAGCCGTTGCACCGGGCCGGATTGGTCGCGCAGTTCCCAGTTGCGGTTGTCGACCGAGGCCACCGTGCCGGTGCGCATGATCCGCTTCAGCTCATAGCCTTCCAGCTCGGTCACTTCGGCCACGGCGCGTTCCAGCGCGACCTGAACTTCGGCCAGCGGCGGGATCGGCACCCAGACGGGCAGGTCGTCGTCCAGCACCTTGTCTTCGCGCAGATAGGCATGGGCCAGCACAAAGTCGCCGAGGGCCTGCGTGTTGCGCAGCCCTGCGCAGTGGCCAACCATCAGCCAGGCATGTGGGCGCAGCACCGCGATGTGGTCGGTGGCGGTTTTGGCGTTGGATGGGCCGACGCCGATATTGACCAGCGTGATCCCCGACCCGTCGGCGCGTTTCAGGTGATAGGTCGGCATCTGCGGCAGTTTCAGCGGCTGGTCCAGCGGCGCGTCGGGGTCGGTGATCTCGACATTCCCGGTCGAAACGAAACTGGTATAGCCGCTGTCCGGGTCGGCCAGTTGCGCGCGGGCATAGTTCTCGAATTCCGAGACGTAGAACTGGTAGTTTGTGAACAGAACGTGGTTCTGGAAATGGTCCGGGTCGGTGGCTGTGTAGTGGGCCAGCCGGGCCAGCGAGTAATCGATGCGTTGCGCTGTGAACAAGGCCAGCGGGCCGACGCCATCCAGCGGTTCGTGCACACCGTTGACGATGTCGTCATTGGTGGTGGTCAGATCGGGCACGTCGAACACGTCGCGCAGGGTGAACCCCGCCGCACCCTGATGCGGAACCACCAGATCGGGGTTGCCGGCCACGGCGAAATGCACCGGCATCGGCGTGGTCGATGGGCCGATGGTCACCGGCTGGTTGTGGTTCTTGATCAGCAGCGCGATCTGCTGCGTGAGGTAGGACCGGAACAGATCCGGCCGGGTTACCGTCGTGGCATGGACCCCCGGCTCGGACACGTGACCAAAGCTCAGGCGGCTGTCCACATGCGCGTAGGACGCCGTACGGATACGGATTTCCGGATAATAGGCTCTGTACCGGACCTTGGGCGCGCCGCTTTCCATCGCCTCGGCAAAGCTTTCGCACAGAAAGGCGGTGGCCTCGTTATACAGCTCTTCCAGCCTGGCAACGGCTGCGGCGGCATCGGTGAAAATCTCGGGGTCCCGTGGTTCGGGCGTTGTTATTTTTGTCATGCGAGGGGTTCCAGAAGGTCAATTTTTTCGAATGTGCGGACATCCACCAGTCCCAGATCGGATATCCGCAGTTCGGGGATCACGACAAGGGCCAGCAGCGAGTGCTGCATGTAGGCATTGTTCAGCTGACAGCCGCAGGTCTGCATCGCCTCGACCATCTTTTGCGCCTTGGCCGCGACGTCGGAGGCCGGGCTGTCGGACATCAGGCCGGCGATGGGCAGTTCGACCAGCGCCAGCTCTTCGCCGTCGCGGAAGATGGTGATGCCGCCGCCCACTTCGGCCAGACGATTGGCGGCCAGCGCCATCTGATCGCGGTCGGTGCCGACCACGATCATGTGGTGGCTGTCATGCGCCACGGTCGAGGCCATGGCCATCCGGCCCTGATAGCCAAAGCCCGAGACGAAGGCGTTGGTGACGCCGCCCGTGGCCCGGTGCCGCTCGACCAGCGCGATCTGGCAGACATCGCCTTCGCCCTCGACCAGCCCGCCGATGATGGGCAGCTCGGCCTTCAGCGCCTGGGTGGGGGCCTGGTTTTCCACCACGCCGATCACGTTGGCGCGGACGCGGTTGGCGCCCTCGGGCGCGGGGATCTCGAAATCGGCGGCGGTCAGGGCATGGCCCAGATGTACTGTGTTGCGCGCCCGGTCGGGCCAGTCGTAATGCGGGCAATCCACCTTGATCGCGCCATTTTCGGCCACCACCTGTCCGCGCGCGATGACCATCTCGATCGGCAAGTCGGTCAGGTCCGAACTGAGGATCACGTCCGCCCGGCGGCCCGGCGTGATCGAGCCGACCTCGCGCTCCAGCCCGAAATGGGTGGCTGTGTTGATCGTGGCCATCTGCAGCGCGATCAACGGGTCGCAACCGCAGGCGATGGCATGACGGACGACGCGGTTCATGTGGCCCTCGTTCACCAGCGTGCCCGAATGGCAGTCATCGGTGCACAGGATGAAGTTGCGCGGGTCCAGCCCTTTTTCGGTGACGGCGGTGATCTGGCTTTCCACGTCATACCAGGCCGAGCCCAATCGCATCATCGACCGCATCCCCTGCCGCACCCGGGCAATGGCGTCAGCCTCGCAGGTGCCTTCGTGGTCATCCGCCGGACCGCCGGCGACATAAGCGGCAAAATCAGGCCCTAAATCAGGGGATGCATAGTGTCCGCCCACGGTCTTGCCCGCGCGCTGGGTGGCGGCGATTTCGGCCAGCATTTTGGGGTCTGCATGGATCACGCCAGGAAAGTTCATCATCTCGCCCAGCCCGATGATGCCGGGCCAGGTCATGGCCTCGGCCACGTCTTCGGCGGTGATCTCATAACCGGTGGTTTCCAGACCCGGCGCCGAGGGCGCGCAGGACGGCATCTGGGTAAAGATATTGACCGGCTGCATCAGCGCTTCGTCATGCATCATCCGCACGCCGTCCAGCCCCAGCACGTTGGCGATCTCATGCGGGTCGGTGAACATCGACGTCGTGCCATGCGGGATCACCGCGCGGGCGAACTCGGCCGGGGTCAGCATACCGGATTCGATGTGCATATGCGCGTCGCACAGGCCGGGGATCATGTAGCGGCCCTTGGCCTCGATGATCTGCGTGTCGGGGCCGATGCAGTGGCTGGCGTCGGGGCCGACATAGGCCACGCGTCCGGCGGCGATGGCGATTGCATGATCGGGCAGCGCCTCGCGGCTGTGTACGTTGATCCAGATCCCGCCGCGAATGACCATGTCGGCGGCTTCGCGGCCGGCGGCAACGGCGATCAGGCGGGGGGCGACGTCGGGCCAAGAGGGGAAGGGTGCGTATTCCATGGCACAACTTTCCCGAATGCATCGGAAGGTGCAACCCCTGCCGTGCCACCTTCATGAAACCGTCATCCGGCCCGGTCCGGGGCAGCAAATGCTTGATCCGTGCCGCGATGCGGGGTCTTGTAGAGACATGGATTACGAAACCATAGATGCGGACAGTTTCGGCCGCAGCCTGCGCGGCATCGGGCTGAACCTGCTGGTGCGCGACGTGCGGGCGGAATGCGCTTTTTTAGAGACTGTTTTTGGCCTGAAATCCCATCAAGTGACGGCGGATTTCGCCATCGTCACCTATGGCGATCAGGTGTTTCAGCTGCATTCGGACGGCACCTATCATTCCAACCCGCTGCTGGGGCTGGTTCCCGAAACGCCCCCACGCGGTGGCGGGATCGAGATTCACTTGTACGACACCGACCCGGACGAGGCGGCAGAGCGCGCCAGGTCCGCTGGCGCGGTCGTCCTGCAGGAGCCGACCGACAAGCCCCATGGCCTGCGCGAGACCTATATCCTTTGCGAGAACGGCTATGCCTGGATCGCCAGCCGCCCCAAGGACGGCTGAAGGTTAGGCGCGGTGTTGCTCGGCCGCGATTTCCGCCCTGATCCACTCGGCAAAGGCCACGGCACCCGGCGTCTCCTCGGCCTGGGGCGACAGCAGCAGGTAATAGGCTTCGGGCATCGGCGCGCGATGCTCGAACGGCGCGATCAGACGGCCTTCGTCCAGAAGGCGCTTTGCGATGGTATCATGGGCCAGGCACAGCCCGCCGCCGGCCATCGCAACGGACAGGCCGACCATATAGGTCGTGGCATAGGTGATCGGTGGATTGCCCCAGTTTAGACCCTGATCTTCGGCCCAACTGGCCCAGTTCGACAGCAGGTTGGAGCAATCGTAGAGCGGTTGCCGCTGAAGGGTCTCCAGCGTGACCGGGAAACCGGGGGCGCAGACCGGGTAATAGTGATCGCTGCGCAAAAGCTCAGTGCGGACCGTGTCGGCCGGGCGCAGGGAATAGCGGATTTCCACCGCCGCGCCTTCGGCCATCTCGCGCGGCTCCCACAGTTCGGTGAAAATGTTCAGGTGGACATCGGGGTGCAGCGCGCGGAACGCGGGCAAGCGGGGGGCCAGCCAGTTCACCGAAAAGGTGATGTTGCATTGAACCTGAACGGTATTTTCCTGTTGCCCGGTCACGGCCTGGGTGCCGCGTACCAGCGTCCGGAACGCTTCGCGCACCACGGGCAGATAGGTGATCCCGGCCTCGGTCAGTTCCAATGCGCGGGGACGGCGGTGAAACAGAGGTTGACCCAGATAGCCCTCGAGCGATTTGATCTGCTGGCTGACGGCGCTTTGCGTCATGTTCAGATCGCGCGCCGCGCCGGTGAAGGACAGGTGACGGGCCGCGGCCTCGAAGGTGCGCAGCCAGCCAAGCGGGGGAAGGGGAGTCCGGGGTTTCATAATCCAACCATAAGCTCAGCTAATGCCAAAACACCAATTTTTTCGTTGGTCAATTGCGCCCCGGCCCGGCACGGTTTGTATCAGCCCTCTGCCCAAGCCTAACGGAGCCTCCGGATGAGCGTCACCAATCTGAAGCCGAATATCGACCATTGGCAGGAGCGCGTGGACATGGCCGCGGCCTTCCGTTGGACCGAAAGGTTGAACATGCATGAAGGGGTCGCCAACCATTTCAGCCTTGCCGTGAACGAGGGTGGCACGCAGTTCCTGATGAACCCGAACCAGATGCATTTCGCGCGCATCCGTGCCTCGGACCTTCTGCTGCTGGATGCCAACGATCCCGACACGATGAGCAAGCCCGGCGCACCGGACCCCACCGCATGGGGGCTGCATGGCTCGATTCACCGCAGGTGCCCGCATGCGCGTTGCGTGATGCATGTGCATTCGATCTTTGCCACCGTCCTGGCCTCCTTGGCCGACAGCACCCTGCCACCGATCGACCAGAACACAGCAACCTTTTACAACCGCTATGTCATTGATGGCGAATTTGGCGGTTTGGCCTTTGAAAGCGAGGGTGAGCGTTGCGCCGCAATGCTGCAGGACCCGAAAAAGAAAGTCATGATCATGGGCAACCACGGTGTGCTGGTGATCGGCAGCGATGCGGCAGATGCCTTTAATAGACTCTATTATTTCGAGCGCGCCGCCGAGACCTATGTTCGCGCCCTTCAGACGGGCCGGCCGTTGCGGCTGCTTTCGGACGAGATCGCCGAAAAGACCGCGCAGGAGCTGGATAACTATCCGGGGCAGGCCGAGGCCCATCTGCGCGAGATCAAGGCCGTTCTGGATGCCGAAGGCTCGGATTACGCCGCCTAGAGGGTTTTGCCATGACCGATGCCTCGCATGATCCCGAAGCTGCCCGCTGGCACTATCGGCCATCTGATCCAGTGGCGTTGAACCCTTTGTTCAGCTGGCCGCCCAGACCGATGGCGGTAGTGAAATGGTACAGCGGTGCGTGGTTGCAGATCACCGCGCTGACCCTGTGCATGGTGTTGGCGCTGACAGCTTATGTGCTTTTCCTGCCGCCGCTCGAGGCGATGCAAAGCTTCGCACCCGGTTGGATGTTCCGCATCTGGCTGCTGAACATGGTGCCTCAGATCCTTGTTGCGGGTGGGCTGCATTGGTGGCTCTACATGCGCAGGGGCCAGGGCATGTACAAGAAGTTCGACCGCCGCGACCTGACGCGCAACAACGGCATCTTCACCTTCAACAACCAGGTCTGGGACAACATCTGGTGGACCCTGGGCAGCGCCATGACGGTGGCGACCGTCTATCAATGGGGCATCTACTGGGTGATGGCCAACGGTTGGGTGCCAACCGTCACATGGGAACAGGCGCCGGTCTGGTGCGTGGTCTGGATGCTGTTCATCCCGATGTGGTCGGGGCTGCACTTCTATTGGGTGCACCGGCTGGAGCATCATCCGAAACTGTTCAAGCATGTGCACGCCGTGCATCACCGGAACGTCAATGTTGGTCCGTGGTCGGGCATCTCGAACCACTGGTACGAGAACCTGCTGTATTTCACGACCTATTTCATCCACCTGATCGTGCCGTCGCACCCGCTGCATCTGCTGTTTCACGCCTATTTCCAGCAGGTCAGCCCGATCCTGTCCCATTCGGGGTTCGAAAAGCTGAAAGCGGGGGAAACCGAAGCGGCGCGCGCGGGGGATTTTTTTCACCAGTTGCACCACCGGTATTTCGAGTGCAACTATGGCACGTCCGAGTTTCCCTTCGACCGGTGGTTCGGCACCTATCACGACGGCTCGGCCGCGGCGACGGAACGCACCCGCGCCTACAAGAAAAGGCGGTTCGGCTGAAGGGCACCAGCCGAAACTCAAGGTGTGACACCGTCTGGACAAGCCGCCGATGGGCGGCTTTCCGTTTTGAAGGGTCTTTACCTTTCCGCGCGGGGTCTGATAGACGCCGCTGGTCCGGATGAACCGGGCGCCGGTCGCAGCCTACCCGGCTTACAAAACAAGGATCTGAAAAGTGAAGACAATCGTGATCTGCTCGGGCGGACTGGATTCGGTTTCTCTGGCGCACAAGGTTGCCGCCGAAAACGAACTGATCCGCCTGATCTCTTTCGACTACGGTCAGCGTCACCGCAAGGAAGTCGAGTTTGCCGCCCGCTGCGCGGAGCGGCTGGGCGTGCCGCATGACCTGATCGACATGAGCCGTATCGGCAAGCATCTGTCGGGCTCGGCCCTGACCGATGACGTCGACGTGCCCGACGGGCACTATGCCGAAGAGAACATGAAGGTCACCGTGGTCCCGAACCGCAACGCCATCATGCTGGCCATCGCCTTTGGCGTGGCCGCCGCCAAGCAGGCGGATGCCGTGGCGACGGCGGTGCATGGCGGGGATCACTTCATCTACCCCGACTGCCGGCCGGAATTCACCGAAGCCTTCGAGGTCATGCAGACCAAGGCGTTGGACGGATATGCCAATGTCAGACTCTATACGCCCTTCGTCCACATCCCGAAATCGGCCATCGTGACCGAGGGCGCAAAGCACGGCACGCCGTTTGCCGACACCTGGTCCTGCTACAAGGGCGGCGAGACCCATTGCGGCCGTTGTGGAACCTGTGTCGAACGGCGCGAGGCGTTTCACATCGCCGGCATTGAAGACCCGACCGTCTATGCCGATCCCGAGTTCTGGAAAGCCGCGGTGGAGGGGCACTGATGTTCCGTATCACCAAGGAATTCCACTTCTCGGCCTCGCATCAGCTGTGCCACCTGCCCGACGACCACCCCTGCGCGCGTCTGCACGGGCACAATTACATCGTCGAGGTGGAACTGGCCGCCGAAGAGCTGGATGCAAATGGTTTCGTGGTGGACTACCGCGATCTGAAGCCGCTCAAGACCTATATCGACGAGGAACTGGATCACCGGCACCTGAACGACGTGTTCGGGCATGACATGGTCACCTCGGAGCGACTGGCGAAAGAGATCTTTGACTTCTGCAAGGCGCGCTGGGCGCAGACCAGCGCGGTGCGGGTCAGCGAGACGCCCAAGACCTGGGCGGAGTATCGGCCGTGAAACCGCTGCGCATCGCCGAGATCTTCGGCCCCACGATCCAGGGCGAAGGCGCCGTGATCGGGGTGCCGACCGTCTTCGTGCGGGCGGGTGGCTGCGATTACCGCTGCAGCTGGTGCGACAGCCTGCATGCGGTGGACAGCGCCTATCGCCATGACTGGACGCCGATGACCCCCGAACAGATCTGGGCGCAGGTCGAAGCCCTGTCCGGCGGCACACCCCTGACCGTGTCGCTGTCGGGCGGCAACCCGGCCATTCAGGATTTCGGCCCGCTGATCGCGCTGGGCAAATCCAAGGGCTATGACTTCGTGATGGAAACCCAGGGCTCGGTGGCGCAGGACTGGTTCCGCGAATTGTCCACCCTTATCCTCAGCCCGAAACCGCCCTCGTCCGGCGAAACCGTCGACTGGGCGCGGTTCGAGGACTGCATCGCCCGGGCCGACGGCGCGCCCACCGTCATGAAGATCGTGATCTTTGATGATGAGGATTACCGCTGGGCCCGCGCCGCGGCCGAGCGGTTTCCAGCACTGCCGCTTTATCTGCAACCGGGCAACCACACCCCGCCGCCACCCGACGCCGAGGATGCCGAGATCGACATGGACGGGATCATGTCCCGCTATGAATGGCTGATCGACAAGACCCTCGGCGACCGCTGGTTCACCCCCACCATCCTGCCGCAGCTGCATGTCCTGATCTGGGGCAACAAGCGCGGTGTATGAGGCTCTAACAATGGCAAACCAAGACATCTACGCAAACCTGACCCAACTGGGCAGCAAGACCGACCTGCCGAACTCGCCCGAAGAGGCGGTGCTGGAGCGGGTGCCGAACCCGCAGGCCGGCACCGATTATGCCGTGCGCTTCACCGCGCCGGAGTTCACCTCGCTCTGCCCGCTGACGGCGCAGCCGGATTTCGCGCATATCGTGATCGACTATGTGCCGGGTGACTGGCTGGTGGAAAGCAAGTCGCTCAAGCTGTTCCTGGGTTCGTTCCGCAACCATGGCGCGTTCCACGAAGATTGCAGTGTCACGATCGGCAAGCGGCTGGAAGAGGTGCTGGAGCCGAAATGGCTGCGTGTCGGCGCCTATTGGTATCCGCGCGGCGGTATCCCGATCGACGTGTTCTATCAGACCGGGCCGGAGCTGCCGGGCGTGTGGATCCCCGATCAGGGCGTTCCCACCTATCGCGGGCGCGGCTGACCGCGTTACGAGGCCGCCCGGATCGCGCGCGGCGAGGTGCCGAACTCGGCGCGGAAGGCGCGGGTCATCGCGCTGGGGTCGTTATAGCCCGCGCGCAGGGCGATCTCGCCGATGGGCAGATCGGTCTCGGATACCAGCTTGCGGGCCAGGTTCAGGCGCAGGCGGCGATAGACCTGCGCGGGGCTGGCCCCCAGATCGGCCCGCATCCGCGATTCCAGCGCCTTTTGCGAGCGGCCGACGCGCCGTGCGACCTCGGGGATGGGCAGGGGCGTTTCCAGATGTTCCTGCATCAGCGCCAACGCTTTGTTGACGAAGGCGCTGGCCGACCCGGCCCCGCCCATATGTGAACGGGCTGAATCGCGGGTCATGAACAGCTGCGCGACCTCCAGCGCCAATGCCTGTCCATGATCCCGCCCGATCAGGTGCATCACCAGGTCAAACGCCGCCATCGCGCCCGAGCAGGTGATGCGGTCTCCGTCGATGACGTATCGTTCGCGGCAGGTCTCTACCTCGGGGAAGCGTTCCGAGAACCCCGTCAATTCCTCCCAGTGGATGGTCGCGCGATGCCCGTCCAGCAAGCCGGCCTCGGCCAGCAGCCAGCTGCCCGTGTCCATGCCTGCCAAGATGCGGAACCGTTGCGCGGCGGCGCGCAGGCTGGCCTGCGTGCGCCAGCCGCCGTGATCGCGAAAGCCATAGGATGGCATGACCGCCAGCAGGTCGCCGGACACGTTGCCGAGCCTGTCATGCGGCGACACCTGCAGCCCCGAGGATGAGGTCACCGGCCCCGCGTTCAGCGACAGAAACTGCCACTTGTAGAGCGTGCGCCCCGACAGCGTGTTGGCCGCGCGCAGCGGCTCGACTGTGTTGGCCAAACAGTGGTTCAAAAACCCGTCGAACAGCAACACGCCGAAATGCTGCATCGCAGAGGTCGATTTAGTCCATTTCTGCATATTCAACGTCTAATGCTGCATGAAAAGACGCGCAAGACCGGTCACGCTGTTCGCAACATCTGCACTTGGAGAACCGCCATGCAATTCGGTCTGTCCGAAGAACAGGAAATGATCGTCTCGACCGTCCGCAGCTTTGTGGAGAAAGAAATCTATCCCCACGAAGAGCTGGTCGAGCGCACCGGAGAGGTGCCGAAAGAGATCGCCGACGAGATCAAGCGCAAAACGATCGAACTCGGCTTCTACGCCTGCAACTTCCCCGAAAGCGTGGGTTGCGCCGGGTTGAACCACCTGGAATTCGCGCTGGTCGAACGGGAACTGGGCCGTGGGTCGATGGCGCTGAACCATTTCTTCGGGCGGCCGCAGAACATCCTGATGGCCTGTCAGGGCGATCAGGTCGAACGCTATCTGATGCCCGCCGTGCGCGGCGAGAAGATGGATGCGCTGGCGATGACCGAACCGGGCGCGGGTTCGGATGTGCGGGGCATGAAGTGTTCCGCCGTTCATGATGGCGGCGATTGGGTGGTGAACGGCACCAAGCATTTCATCTCGGGCGCGGAACATGCCGATTTCATCATCGTCTTCATCGCCACGGGCGAGGATCAGACGCCGAAAGGCCCCAAGAAGCGCATCACCGCCTTTCTGGTCGATCGCGGCACGCCGGGGTTCACCATCCGCGACGGCTACAAGTCGGTCAGCCATCGCGGTTACAAGAACATGGTGCTGGAGTTCGACGACTGCCGCCTGCCCGACGCGCAGGTGCTGGGCGAGGTCGACGGCGGGTTCGAGGTGATGAACACCTGGCTTTACGCCACCCGCATCACCGTGGCCGCCATGTGCGTGGGTCGCGCGCGGCGGGCCTTCGACTATGCGCTGGACTATGCCGCCACGCGCGAACAGTTCGGCCAGAAGATCGGCAAGTTCCAGGGCGTCAGCTTTCAGATCGCCGACATGATCACCGAGATCGACGCCGCCGACCTGCTGACCCTGGCCGCTGCCGACCGGCTGGACAAGGGCCTGCCCGCCAACCGCGAGATCGCCTCGGCCAAGCTTTTTGCCTCGGAGATGCTGGCGCGGGTGACCGATGCGGCGATCCAGGTGCATGGCGGGATGGGTCTGATGGATGACTATCCGCTGGAACGGTTCTGGCGCGATGCCCGAGTGGAGAGGATCTGGGACGGTACCAGCGAGATCCAGCGCCACATCATCAGCCGCGACCTGCTGCGCGCGTTGGGGGCATGAACGTGGCGCCGGGCCTGAACGGCGCGGCGGATGTGCTCACGCCGGGAAAACTCGCCGCGCTGAGGCGGATGCTGGGGTTTCGTTCGCTGGCGGTGATCGGCGGGGGCGCTTGGTGTGCCGAGGTCATCCGGCAGGTGCGGAAACTGGGGTTCACCGGTCCGGTCTGGCCGGTGCATCCCAAGGCCGACGAGGTGGCGGGCGAGCGCGTCTTTGCCACGATCGAAGACCTGCCCCAAGCGCCCGACGCGGCCTTTGTCGGCATCAACCGCCGCGCGACCATCGAGGCGGTCGAGGTTCTGTCCCGCATTGGCGCGGGCGGGGCGGTGTGTTTCGCCTCGGGCTTTACCGAGGCGCGGGCTGAGGATGCGGACGGGCCGGACTTGCAGGCGCAGCTTGTGGCTGCAGCGGGGGACATGCCGATCCTCGGCCCCAACTGCTATGGCTTCGTCAACGGACTGGACCGGGTGGCGATATGGCCCGACCAGCACGGGATGCGCCCGGTGGAGCGGGGTGTCGCCATTCTGACGCAAAGCTCAAACATCGCCATCAACATGACCATGCAGCGCCGGGCGCTGCCGCTGGCTTTCATGCTGACCTGTGGGAATCAGGCACAGTCCCACCAGGCCGAAATCGCCATGGCCCTGCTGGAGGATGACCGGATCACCGCCATCGGTGTGCACGTCGAGGGCTTTGGCGACCTGCGTAAATGGGAGGCGCTGGCCGCCCGTGCGCGCGAGCGCGGCGTGCCGATCGTGGCGCTCAAGGTGGGGCGGTCGGAACATGCCCAAGCCGCAACAATCTCGCACACGGCATCGCTGGCAGGCGGTGATGCCGGGGCGCAGGCGTTTCTGGACCGGCTGGGCATTGCGCGTCTGGGCGATGTGCCAAGCTTCCTGGAAACGCTCAAGCTGTTCCACGTCGCCGGCAGGCTCGGCGGGAACGGCCTGAGCATGATCAGCTGTTCGGGGGGCGAAGCCAGTCTGGGAGCCGACATGGCGGTCGGGCGGGATCTGCATTTTCCACCGCTGACACAGGATCAGCGAAGAGAACTGCGCACGGCGTTGGGGCCGATGGTGGCGCTGGCAAATCCGCTCGACTACCACACCTATATTTGGCGCGACACTCAGGCGATGACGCGGGCGTGGAAGGGAATGACAGGCCCGGATGTGGCTCTGACACTGTCGATTGTGGACTACCCGCATACGGATGCCACCGACTGGGCCTGCGCAACACAGGCGGCGCTGAACTGCTCAAGCGAAACCGGCAGGCCCTTTGCCGTGGTGGCGACCCTGCCCGAGCTGATGCCCGAAGACGTGGCGCAAAAGCTGCTGGACGGTGGTGTGGTTCCCTTTGCCGGCCTGCACGAGGCGTTGGCCGCAGCCGAGGCAGCCGCCCGCCCGCTGCCCGAGCAGGCCGCGCCTGTCCAGTTGCCCGGTAAGCGGGAGGCGGACACAACCCTGACCGAGGCCGAGGCGAAACAGGCGCTTGCGAAACACGGCCTGACGGTGCCGCGCAGCGTGGTCTTTCCGGCCGATCAGGCTGAAGAGGCGACACGCCACCTGACCGGCCCCTTCGCGGTCAAGGGCGTCGGGCTGGCGCACAAATCCGAACATGGCGCGGTTCTGCTGGGCGTGGAGGCGAGCGAAATCGCGGACGCCGCCCGCCGGGTGGGCACCGCCGACGTGCTGGTCGAGGAAATGGCGGCCGGCGGTGTTGCGGAACTGCTGATCGGTGTCACGCGCGATCCGGCGCATGGGTTCGTGCTGACCCTCGGCGCCGGGGGCGTCCTGACCGAGATCCTGCGCGATACCGTGTCGCTGCTGGTGCCCTCGGATCGTAACGCGACCCGGGCGGCGCTGGGCAAGCTGGCCTGTGCCCCGCTGCTGGCGGGCTATCGCGGCAAGCCCACAGCCGATCTGGATGCGATTCTCGACGCCATCGACGCGGTGCAGTCCTACGTGATTGCCAATGCCGACACCGTCAGCGAAGTTGAAATCAACCCGCTCATCTGCACCGCGACGGGCGCGGTGGCGGTTGATGCCCTGATCCGAAAGGCAAGCTCATGAACCCAGTGAAGACCAAACGCGACGGCGCCATTCTGGAAGTCACCCTGGACCGGCCCAAGGCAAACGCGATCGACTTGGCCACCAGCCGGGTGATGGGCGAAGTGTTCCGCGACTTCCGCGATGATCCCGACCTGCGGGTGGCGATCCTGACGGGGGGCGGAGAGAAATTCTTCTGCCCCGGCTGGGATCTGAAGGCCGCGGCTGAGGGCGATGCCGTGGATGGGGATTACGGGGTCGGCGGTTTCGGTGGCCTTCAAGAGCTGCGGGACATGAACAAGCCGGTGATTGCCGCCGTGAACGGGATTGCCTGCGGCGGCGGTTTGGAACTGGCCTTGAGTGCCGACATGATTCTGGCGGCCGATCACGCCACCTTTGCCCTGCCGGAAATCCGCTCGGGCACGGTGGCGGACGCGGCCAGCGTCAAGCTGCCCAAGCGCATACCTTACCACATCGCGATGGAACTGCTGCTGACCGGCCGCTGGTTCGACGCCGAAGAGGCGCATCGCTGGGGCTTGGTGAATGAGATCGTCCCGGCCGACCAGCTGATGGACCGTGCATGGGAGCTGGCTCGCCTGCTGGCCAGCGGTCCGCCGCTGGTCTATGCCGCGATCAAGGAGATCGTGCGCGAGGCCGAGGATTCCAAGTTCCAGGACATCATGAACCGCATCACCAAGCGGCAGCTGCGCACGGTCGATGTTCTCTATGGCTCCGAGGACAATCTGGAAGGCGCCCGCGCCTTTGCCGAGAAACGCGACCCGGTCTGGAAAGGGAAGTAGCGGCACACGAACTGGCCTGACGTCGCTCAGGCCTTTTCGAACAGCGCGAGATAGGCGGTGTCGCCCTTGTTGGGGCCTGAGGCGAGGTCGCCGTAGATGCGGACCGGGGTCAGGGTCAGATGTTCCATCCGGCCCTCGGCCTGCAGATTGTCGAAGGCGGTTGCGAATCCCAGCGCCTCGAAGTGTTTGGCGTTGATCGACAGGGCGAATTGCGCCCCGGGCCGGGCCACCCGCAGCAGGGCGGGCAGAACCTCGGGGCCCAGATGGCCGTGGGTGAAGGTGCCCGACGATACGATGCCCGAATAGCTGTCACGCGGAACCGGGATGCCCTCATTCAGGTCAGCCTCGATCGCGTCGCGGTAGATGTCCTTGCGCATGGCCTTGTCCAGCATCTCGGCGCTGATGTCGGTGGCGTCGATCGGCCCCACGCCCAGATCGGCCAGAACCGCGCCGCACAGGCCGGTTCCCGCGCCCACATCCAGCACCGGGCCCTGTCCCCCGGCGCCGACAAAGGCGCGGGCGGTGTGGATATGCAGCTGGTAATCCTCGCGCGCGGCGAATCCGCGATCGTAATCTCCCGCCCATTCGGCATAGAGCCGTTTGTTGTCTGCCGGAGTTTTCAGCGCATAGGCCGCGTGCAGGCTGGGTTTGTCATCGCTCATCACACCATGAAGGCGCAGGCGGAGATTCGAATCAAGTGCGTCCATCCGGCGCTTGCATCCCGCCCGCGGCGCGATCAACAAGGGGCCATGACTGGAACTCTTTTTTCATTCGGGCACGGCTATACCGCGCGCGCGCTGTCGCGCCGGCTGGCCCCCAAGGGTTGGCGCATCGTCGGAACCACCCGCGATGCCGCCGAGAAAGACGCCATCCGCGCCACCGGGGCCGAACCGCTGGTCTGGCCGGGCGAGGACCCCGATCTGAACGGGGTCACGCATCTGTTGATTTCGACCGCGCCCACGGCCAAGGGAGATCCGGTTCTGGTCGCTCTGCGGGATGAGCTCGCCGCCCGCGCCGGGCGGTTCGACTGGGTCGGGTACCTGTCGACCACCGCCGTCTATGGCGACCACCAGGGCGGTTGGGTCGATGAGTCCACGCCGGCGACCCCGACGGCCGAGCGCGGGCGCTGGCGGTTGCAGGCCGAGCAGGACTGGGCCGCAATTCCCGGCCTGCCGCTGCACATCTTTCGCCTTGCGGGCATCTACGGGCCGGGGCGGGGGCCGTTCTCCAAGCTGAAGAAAGGCGGGCTGCGGCGGATCATCAAGCCGGGGCAGGTGTTTTCGCGCATTCATGTCGAGGACATCGCACAGGTGCTCGAGGCGTCGATGCTCCGTCCCGATCCGGGCGCGATCTACAATGTCTGCGATGACAAACCGGTGCCGCCGCAGGACGTGATCGGCTATGCCGCGCAGCTTCAGGGCCTGCCGCTGCCGCCTGCGGTGGATTTCGATACGGCTGACCTGACGCCGATGGCCCGCAGCTTCTACAACGAGAACAAGCGCGTTCGGAACGACCGGATCAAGACCGATCTGGGCGTGAAGCTGAAATACCCCAACTATCGCGTGGGCCTTGAGGCGCTGCACGCGGATCAGGCGTTGAACGACGACTGATCAGGCCACATCCGCCAGGATCATGTCGGCGGCCTTTTCCGCGATCATGATCGTGGGCGCGTTGGTGTTGCCTGAAACCAGCGTCGGCATGACCGAAGCATCGACCACCCGTAGCCCCTGCATCCCGCGCACCCGCAGCTGTGGATCGACCACCGCCATGTCGTCCACTCCCATCTTGCAGGTGCCCACGGGGTGATAGATCGTATCGGCCCGCGCGCGGATATGGCGCTCCCAATCCGTGTCGGTCCGGGCGGTGTCGGTGCCGAACATTTCCTTGTGGCGGTATTCGGCAAGGGCCGGAGCCTCGAGGATTTCGCGCGTCATCCGCGCGCCCTTGATCATTGTGTCCAGATCGCGCGGGTCGGACAGATAGGCCGGGTCGATCGCCGGGGCGGCAAAGGGGTCGGCGCTGTGCAGCGAGACGGTGCCGCGGCTTTCGGGGCGCAGCTTGCAGATATGGCAGCTGAACCCATAGCCCAGATGCAGCTTGCGCGCGTGGTCGTCCACCAGCGCGATGGTGAAATGCAGCTGGATGTCGGGGCGGTCCAGATCGGGAGAGGTCTTCAGAAAGGCGGCGCCTTCCGCAAAGGGGGTGGCAGCCATCGACACCCCGGTCTTGCGCCACCGCATGAGGTGTTTGATCAGCCCCACCGTACCGGCGGCGCCGATGCCGAAATTGTCTGTGTCCTTTGTCTTGTAGGCCAGGATGAAATCCAGGTGATCCTGCAGGTTCTTGCCCACGCCTGGCAACGCGTGGCGGACGGCGATGCCATGCGGGGTCAGGTCCTCGGGGTCGCCGATGCCCGACAGCTGCAGCAGTTGCGGCGATTTCAGCGCGCCCGAGCAAACCAGAACCTCGCGCGTGGCGGTGACGGTGAGGTCGGCGCCCTTACTGCCCTGGCGATAGATCACGCCCGTGGCGCGGTGGCCGTCAAAGGTGATCTCGCGCGCCTGCGCCCCGGTGATGACCGTCAGGTTCGGCCGGTCCATGACTGGAAACAGATAGGCCGCGGCGGCCGAGCACCGCTCGCCGTTTTTGGCGGGGTCATGGAACTGGGTGACTTGGTACAGCCCCGCGCCTTCGTTGTCGCCGCGATTGAAATCGTCGGTCACCTTGTGCTGCAACTGGGCGGCGGCCTCGACGAAGGCGCGCGTGATCGGGCGTTCTTCTTTCTGATCGGACACCTGAAGCGGGCCGTCGGCGCCATGCAGGTCATCCGCGCCGCGTTCGTTGTTCTCGGACCGTTTGAAATAGGGCAGGACGCTGTCCCAGTCCCAGCCCCCGCAGCCCAGATCGGCCCAGCCGTCATAATCCTGCCGTTGCCCGCGCACATAGAGCATCGCGTTGATCGCGCTGGATCCGCCCAGGGCCCGGCCGCGCGGCTGATAGCCCTTGCGGCCGTCCAGCCCCGGTTGCGGCACCGTCTCGAAGGCCCAGTTGTTGATCCTGGGTCGCCCCGGCAGCATTGCGACCACCCCGGCGGGCATTCGGACCAGAATGCCGTTTCCGCCCCCGCCCGCCTCGAGCAGGCAGACCCGCGTGCCCGGATTGGCGCTCAGACGGTTGGCCAGTACACATCCCGCGGACCCTCCGCCGACGATGACGTAGTCGAATTGCATGGCGATCCTCCCCTGTGGCCAGCGCGGTGTCGCGCGTCACAGCCCGCAGTTTGAAGCACCGGCCGCAAAAGGCAATCTGGGCGTTGGGGAACGCCGCGTCATGTGGATGGGGATCGGTTTGAAGGAACCCGGCAGAGCCATAATCAATATCTATCAAATCAATCCGAAAACAAAATTTTTTCTCATGGCTGGGATTTGCTATAACTCGGGGTATCCCGGTGGACTTCGGTCCGCCCCTTTTTGACGTGCCATTCGCACGGTTGCCTCGCAAACAGACTGATACCAGCCAGGATCGGAGATTGAGATGGACGGAAGCGACACCCCCAACACGGGCCAATGCCCCATCATGCACGGCGCCGGAACCCGATCGAATCGGGACTGGTGGCCCAACCAGCTGAACCTGGCGATCCTGCATCAGCACCAGCCGGTCAGCAATCCTCTGGGCGCCGATTTCAACTATGCCGACGCGTTCAAGAAGCTGGATTACCAGGCGCTCAAGCAGGACCTGTATGATCTGATGACGGATTCGCAAGATTGGTGGCCGGCGGACTATGGCCACTACGGCGGACTGTTCATCCGCATGGCCTGGCACAGCGCCGGAACCTATCGTACCGCGGATGGTCGGGGCGGGTCCTCGACCGGTTCCCAGCGGTTCGCGCCGCTCAACAGTTGGCCCGACAACGGCAACCTGGACAAGGCGCGCCGCTTGCTGTGGCCGATCAAGCAGAAATACGGCAACCAGATTTCCTGGGCCGACCTGATGATTCTGGCCGGCAACTGCGCCATCGAATCGATGGGCGGCAAGACCTTCGGCTTTGCCGGCGGCCGCGAGGATATCTGGGCGCCCGAGGAAGACATCTATTGGGGCCCCGAGGCCGAATGGCTGGCCACCAGCGATACCGAAGGCAGCCGTTATACCGGCGACCGCGAGCTGGAAAACCCGCTGGCCGCCGTGCAGATGGGCCTGATCTACGTGAACCCCGAAGGCCCCGACGGCAAGCCGGACCCGGTGGCCTCGGGCCGTGACATCCGCGAGACTTTCGCGCGGATGGCTATGAACGACGAGGAAACGGTGGCGCTGACCGCGGGCGGCCATACCTTCGGCAAGATGCACGGCGCGGGCGATCCCAGCCATGTGGGCCCCGAGCCCGAAGCCGCCCCGATCGAGGCGATGGGGTTCGGCTGGCTGTCCACCTTCGGCAAGGGCAAAGGGCGCGACACTATCACCAGCGGGCTGGAAGGTGCCTGGACCGCGAACCCGATCCGGTGGGACAACGGCTATTTCGACGTGTTGTTCAAATATGATTGGGAACTGGTCAAAAGCCCGGCCGGGGCCTGGGTCTGGACACCCAAGGACATCCAGCCCGAGGACATGGCTCCCGATCCGGAAGACCCGTCGAAGCGGGTTCCGATCTTCATGTCGACCGCCGACATGGCGATGCGGATGGATCCGATCTATGGCCCGATCTCGAAGCGGTTCCACGAGAACCCCGAAGAATTCGCCGATGCCTTCGCGCGCGCCTGGTTCAAGCTGACCCACCGCGACATGGGCCCCAAGATCCGGTATATCGGCCCCGAGGCGCCGGACGAGGAGCTGATCTGGCAGGACAACGTGCCGCCGGTGGATCATGACCTGATCGACGCGGAGGATATCGCCGATCTCAAGGCCCGGATTCTGGACAGCGGCTTGTCGATCCCACAGCTGGTCTCGACCGCTTGGGCGTCGGCCTCGACTTTCCGCGGCTCTGACAAGCGCGGAGGCGCCAACGGTGCGCGGATCCGGCTGGCCCCGCAGAAGGACTGGGCCGTGAACGAGCCGGAAAAGCTGTCCCAGGTGCTCTCGGTCCTCGAAGGCATCCAGGCAGCGTTCAACGCGGCGCAAAGCGGAAACAAGAAAGTGTCGCTGGCCGATCTGATCGTTCTGGGCGGGGCCGCCGCCGTCGAACAGGCCGCCGCTGCCGCCGGGCACAAGGTCGGGGTCCCCTTCGCCCCGGGCCGCACGGACGCATCGCAGGAGCAGACGGATGTCGAATCCTTCTCGGTGCTCGAACCCATGGTCGACGGGTTCCGCAACTATCAGCGCCAGGAATACAGCGTCTCGCCCGAGGACCTGCTGGTGGACAAGGCCCAGCTGTTGACCCTGTCGGCGCCCGAGATGACCGTTCTGGTCGCCGGGCTGCGGGTTCTGGGTGCAAACCACGGCGGATCGACGCATGGCGTGTTCACCGACCGGGTCGGAGCGCTGAGCACCGATTTCTTCACCAACCTGCTGGATATGGGAATCGAGTGGAAACCTGCGGAGGACCAGCCGGGCGTGTATGAAGGCCGCGACCGGGCCACGGGCGACGTGAAATGGACTGGCACGCGCGTCGATCTGGTGTTCGGCTCGAATTCGCAACTGAGGGCGATTTCCGAGATTTACGGGCAGGCGGATGCGGACGGCAAGTTCGTGTCTGACTTCGTCGCCGCCTGGACCAAGGTGATGAACGCGGACCGGTTCGACCTGGTCTGAACCGCAGGTTCGCTGACCCATGGAGGCCGCCCCGATATTGATCGGGGCGGCCTTTTGTATTGCTGCGAATGCTTCGACCCATGTCCCGACAGCGGATTCCCACTGCGATTCCGCGCTGCGGCATCATTTGCGAAAGTTTCTCGGGGCGAAACGGGCGTACGGTTGGATGAAAGCTGCATGATGAAGTCGTTAATTAAATGTAATTTAATAGAAAAATCGTCATCTGAGAAAAAAATGGAAGTTTTTTGAAAATGGGTCTTGCAGGTCCCGGACCTAATCCGTAAATACCCCTTCACCGGCGCTGGTGAGGCGGTGGTGACGGGCTGGAGAGGCGGCCTGACGGACTGGAAAGACGGTTGTGACGCTCAGGAGAGACTGGGGCATCTTGAGGATTTGTT
>NZ_JBXWRZ010000039.1:0-3743 GCF_059613165.1 Ruegeria sp. BHSB172 | reverse complement strand
ATCCCGCCGGACGCGCCGCTTCTGGTCTATGTAGGCGGGTTCAACCGGCACAAGAACGTGCTGCGCCTGATCGAGGCGATGCCGCGCATCGTCGCCACGTTTCCCGACACGCGGTTGGCCATCGTCGGGCGCACGACCGGGGCCCGGTTCTGGGACAACATCGCAGACCTCAAGGCCAGTGCAGCCGCGAATGCCGCGTGTTCCGAAAACATCCTGTTTACCGGAGAGATCGACGACACCCAACTGGCCGCCTTGCTGAACGCCGCCGACGCGCTGGTATTTCCCTCGTTGTGGGAGGGTTTCGGCTTGCCCGCGCTCGAGGCGATGTCCTGCGGAACGCCCGTCCTGTCCTCGGATCGCGGCAGCCTGCCCGAGGTGGTCGGCGATAGCGGGCTGTATTTCGACCCGACATCCAGCCGGGCGCTGGCGGACCAGGCCATCCGCCTGCTGTCCGATCCGGGCCTGCGACACGACCTGTCAAACAAGGCGCTGGCCCGGGCGTCAGGGTTCGGGTGGGACAAGGGCGCGGCCATGGCCGAACAGTCGTTTCAGCGGGCGCTGGGTGGGGAATAGGAAAATTGCAGCATCGTCCGACTGCGCAAGCTGCCACAGTACAGTCCACGGCAATAGGTGCCATTGCGCCCTATTTGGAAACATTCGATCTGCGCCCTGCCCGGGCGAGACTATTTTATTGGATTCGGCCCCGATCCTCCGTATCGGTGGTTGAGGGCGGTTTGTTTAGGTCCAAGACGGCAATTGATTTCAGTTCCAGTTTGTATGATCAGGGTACATCATGAATCTCGAAACCTCACATCACCAGACCCTCAGACAGCGCATCGCCGCGCGCGAGGCGCGGGTCGCCGTGGTCGGGCTGGGCTATGTCGGCCTGCCTCTGGCGCTGACCGCCCATGACAAAGGCTTTGACACCACCGGAATCGACCTGAACCCGCAGCGGGTCGCGTGGATCAATCAAGGTGCGCAGGTCATCTCGTACCTCGCACCAGACCGAATCGCCAAAGCCGTGGACAGCGGACGGTTCCGGGCAACGCAGGACGCGGCAGCCCTGACCGAGGCCGACATCATCCTGATCTGCGTCCCCACGCCGCTGTCCGACAGCCAGGACCCGGACATGCGCTTTGTCGCAGCCGCCGCCGAGACCATCGCACAGCATCTGCGGCCCGGACAGCTGGTGGTATTGGAAAGCAGCGTCTGGCCGGGCGCCACCACGACGCTGGTGCAGCCGCTGCTAGAAGCGCGCGGCCTGCGCGCGGGGGTCGATTTCTTTCTGGGCTTCTCGCCCGAACGCGAAGACCCCGGCAATGACAAGTTCGACACCCACAACATTCCCAAGGTTGTCGGCGCCGACGATCCACTGTCGCTGCAACTGATCGAGGAGTTCTATCGCGCCATTGTGACACGCGCGGTTCCGGTCAGTTCGGCCGCCACCGCCGAGGCGGTCAAGCTGGTGGAAAACAGCTTTCGGACGGTGAACATCGCGCTTGTGAACGAACTCAAGACCGCATTGGACGCAATGGGCGTGGATGTATGGGAAGTGATCGACGCCGCCGCCACCAAGCCCTTCGGGTTCATGCCCTTCTATCCCGGTCCGGGTATCGGCGGCGCCTGCATCCCGGTCTCGCCGGCCTATCTGGCCTGGCGCGCGGCCGATGCCGGATCCGACACGCCGATCATCAACCTGGCCCGGTCCAGCAACGATGCCGTGCCAAGCGCGCTGGCCCGCCGGATGGCCGACCGGCTGGCGCCGGATGGGGCCGACCCCGACCAGCCTCTGGCCGGCCAACGCATCCTGCTGATGGGCATCGCCTACAAGCGCGACGTCGAGGACACCCGCCGCAGCCCCGCGCTGGTGCTGCTGCAAGAGCTGGAGAAGCTGGGCGCGCGGGTCGATTACCATGATCCGTTCTTCCCCAGCCTGCCGGAAGGGGGCGAGTACCCGGATCTGGCCGGGCGGGAATCGATGCCTCTGACGGCGGAAAACCTGAAACGCTATGGCGCGGTGGCGGTGATTACCGACCACAGCGCGCCTGACTATTCGCTGGTGGCGCGCGAAGCCGCAATTATATTCGACACGCGCAACGTCTTTGCAAAGAAAGGAATTGAGGTGGCCGGTGGCCGCCTGGTGAAGCTTTGAGACCGCGTGTGGCGGCCCTGCCGGGCGGAGGTCCGGCAGGTCGGCAAGGTTCGCTTTCAAGGATGCCCGGACCGAAAGAAGAACCCGTTGATGAGTGAAAAGCCCGCAAGAATCTTCGTCGACCTGGATGGCACGCTGGTCAGGACCGATCTTTTTGTCGAGGCCATCGTTCAGTTTCTGACGAAGAACCCGTTGAACATATTTGTGCTGGTGCTCTGGCTGTTTCGCGGCATCGCCTATGCCAAATCCCGCATCGCGCAGCAGGTTCGGATCGACCCGGCCGGTCTGCCCTACGAAACGGCGCTGTTGGCGTATTTGAAGCAACAAAAGGCCCAGGGCCGGCAGCTGGTTCTGGCGACGGCCGCGCCGAAGGCCTTTGCCGAACCGGTGGCCGAGCATCTGGGCCTTTTCGATACGGTCCTGGCCACCGACGCAACGCACAACCTGAAAGGCGCCAGAAAACTGGCCGCGATCCGGAATATGGCCGGACAGGATCCCTTCACCTACGCAGGTGACACCGCAGCGGACCGTCCGATCTGGGCCGCAGCCAAGACCGAAATCTTGGTGAATGCACCGGCACGGGATGTGGATGCAGCACGGGCGGCGGACAAAGCCGAAATGGTCGTCAACTCGCGGCCACCCGGCTGGAGAGCATTCCTAAAATCGATGCGTCCGCATCAATATGCCAAGAACGCGTTGATCTTTGCGCCTCTGTTCACGTCACAGCAGCACCTGCCGATCGAGAGCGTGCTGGCGTCGCTGCTAGCCTTCATCTGCTTCAGCCTCTGTGCATCGGGCGTGTATTTCCTGAACGATCTTGTCGATCTGCAGGCCGACCGCCAGCATACCAGCAAGCAGTTCCGTCCCCTGCCCTCGGGCGACCTTTCGCTGCGGGCGGGCGTGGTCGGGGCCATCGCCCTGCCGATCGTCGCCTTCGGACTGTCGGTCTTTTTCCTTCCGGTCAATTTCACCCTGGTGCTGATCGCCTACCTTGCCATCACCATGGCCTATTCCTTTTGGGTCAAGCAGATCGCCACGGCGGACGTTATGGTGTTGGCTTCATTGTACACATTGCGGGTGATCGCGGGCTCAGCCGCCACCGGTATCGTCCTGTCGTCCTGGTTTCTGGCCTTCTCGATGTTCATCTTTGTCAGCCTGGGCTATCTGAAACGCTATGTCGAAGTGGCCGCGGCCCCCGCCGATGACAGCACCGTGCATGGCCGGGACTATTCGCATGCCGACAGCGAGACGATGTTCAGCCTGGGCGTCGCAAACATCACCGCGGCGGTGGTCATTCTGGCGCTGTACATCAACAGCCCCGAGGTCCAGACCATCTACCGGACCCCCGAAATCTTGTGGCTGCTGTGCCTTCTGCTGCTGTACTGGGGCAACCGGATCTGGGTCGGGGCGCGGCGCGGGCGGGTGGCCGACGACCCGGTTCTGTTCGCGCTGCGCGACCGCATCAGCCTAATGGTCGGCGCGGCCTTCGTGGTGGTCACGCTGGCTGCCAAGTACCTCAGCCTATGACGGACCCGACAACCGAGGAGAAGGAACATGTCACTCTACTGGTCTTCTTTGCTGCTTGCGGTTT
>NZ_JBXWRZ010000038.1:0-30519 GCF_059613165.1 Ruegeria sp. BHSB172 | reverse complement strand
CTGCTTCTGCTGGGCAGTTTCATCGTCGCCATCCGCGGGATCGAGTTGAGCATCGCCTATCCGGCCGTCACGGGGCTGGCGATGGTTGGTATTCTTGTCGTCGGCTACGTCCTGTTTTCGGAAACGCTGAGCCTTCAGAAAATCGCCGGCATCGGGTTGGTCATGGCAGGGGTTCTGCTGCTGTCGCAGGTCGACCAAGCCTGACACCCGGCCCGTTGACCATCGGCAAAACCTTGCACAAATGAACCGATTTGCACCTCACGCCTTGCCCTTGCAACACGTGTTCCGCCATGCAGTGCGAACCGTGCCATGTCGCAACAGTTCATGGATTCGCGTCATGGGTTCGGTGCAGACAGGCAACCGCTAACCAAATTTTAACCCTTGGCAGTTCAAACTTTTGCCATGATTTGAAACCGTAATCGAATTGCGGCTTGAGTGGTGGACATCTTGGTCCTCTCACAACCGGGTCGCGGTTCATGACCGGAGGGACTGGGACAGTGTTGGGGATCGTCGGATTGGCAATCATATTCAGCCTTGGTCTGGCCGTGGCCGCCCTGTTGTCCGGGTATTCGCTTCTGACCGCATTGTTGGTTTACATGCTGGCCGGAATTTTCTTTGTCCTTGTTGGTCTGGGCGCAGTTTGCCTGACCCGTTCGCTGAAGACCACGCAATCGGATGAACGCCGCGCCTTTTCCGGCTGATCGCCGCATTCTAAGTCGTCTTAGCCTGCGATCCTACGACCAAACTGCCGGATCAAGGCGAAAGAACTTGCACAATTCCGAATAAAATGCCGGTTCGACCTGCTTCAAGGCCTTGGGCCGCTCAAAGAACAGCTCGACCGTGACGGCAAAGAACTCTTCGTGTCCCGTGGCGCCATAGGGGTCGATTACAGTGCGCCGGCCTGTCTCGACCGCGTGCAGATGCGCGTCATATGCCGCCAGAAAAACACGTTCCCATTCGGCATAGCTTTGATCTCTGGCCAGAACTGGCACACCGTTGGTGCCGCCGGACAGATCATCCAGCTGATGCGCAAATTCGTGGAACACGACGTTGTGCCCGTCATGATCGTTTGCTGCGCCCTGCCGGCTGTGCGCCCAGGACAGGATCACCGGCCCCCGATCCCAGCTTTCGCCGGTACGGATGATCTCTTGTTCGGTCACGACATAGCCACTGTGCCGCTGTTGGCGGGACTTGAACGCATTGGGATAGATCAGGACCGTCGTCAGATTGTCGTACCATTGGTCCGAGTTGACGACCAGAAGGCAGGCTTGTGCGGCAATCGACAGACGCATCTCGTCCGTGACCTCCAGCCCGTCGCAGCCGATGAAATCGACCTGATTCAGGAACAGATTGATCTTGCCTTCCAAAGAGGCGCGCAGCTTGGCAGGCAGCCGCTCAAGGATCGGCACCGTCGCGTGGATGGTCCGCCGCTCTTCATCGCTCAGCGGTGTTTGCAGCAGCGCGGCCCTGGCCCTGGACTTCGACCAGAAATACCAGGCCACCAGACCGGCGATTGCCGCAACAAGGCTCAGAAAAAGCACCATGTGGCGACGGTATCTCTATTGCCCCACCTCGGAAAGCCGATTCATTCGGTCGAGGGCTGCGTGAAGTCCGCCAGCCAAGGCCGTTCGACATCCATGCCCTGATACAGCGCATGCAGCAGCAGATGTGCCGTCACCGGGTCGGGGGCAAGGGGGCGACGGTCCAGTCGCCCCTCTTTGACCGCAGTATCGGCGTCGAAGATCACCGCATCCTCTTTGATGGTGGTCCGCACGCGAAGCTGGGCCAGCGTTTCAGGGTCGACCGCGGTCGGGTCATCCGAAAGGATCACGAAATCAGCCAGTTTTCCCACTTCGATCGAGCCCTTCTGATCTTCCTCGAAATGCTGCCATGCCGGCCAGATCGTCATCGCCTTGAGCGCCGTCATCACATCGACCCGTTGATGCGGGCCCAGGATGTCGCCCGACCGGGTGCGCCGGGTAACCGTCGCTGCCAAGACCCGCATGCTGTCTGGAAATGCCACAGGCGCGTCGTGATGCGTACCGAACATCATGCCGCGCTCGGTCACCCAGCCGGTGGGCGAGATGTTGTCGGCATTGACCGGCCCGACCGTGTGGTCGCGGTGCCAGTCGCCCCAATAGAAGGTGTGCATCGGAAACAGCGATGGGAACACGCCCAATCGTTTGAGGCTGGCCACCTGATCCTCGCGCAGGAACTGACCATGCACCAGAACAGGCCGATTGCCCGGATCGCCATAGGTCAACCGCGCCTCGTCAATGGCGGCGATCAGCATGTCCGTGGCCCCCTCGCCATTGGAGTGGGTCAGGATCTGGAGACCGTTCTCAAAACACCAGTTCACCGAATCCTGCAACTGCTCGCGCGTGATGGCGGCGTAGCCGGCATAGCCGGGCGGGTAATCCCCGACCGGATCGTAGTAGGGCCGATCCCGCAGCGCGGTAAATCCTTGCGGCGAGCCGTCGATTGTCAGCTTGCACCCGCCGACTCGCACCCGGTCGGCATAGGTGCGCGACGCGTCCGATGCGATGAAGTCACGCGATTCCAGAACGTCGGGAAAGGCCACCACGTCGATCGGAAGGTCGCCGTCCGCGGCCACCCGGCGCAGGGCCTGAACTGCCGCGCCCGAGGAGCGCCCCTCTTGCGCGGTGGTGTAGCCAAAGCGCGCCCACATCCGGCTGCCGGCGCGCGCAAAAGTCTGCAGTCCGTCTTCGCCGACACTGCCAAGCAGGGGCACCAAGGCGCCGAAGAATGCGTATTCCTCCAGCACGCCATTCGGCTGGCCGGCATCGTCCTTTCGTATCACGCCTCCGGGCGGGTTCTCGGTTTCTGCGGTGATCCCGGCCAATTCGAGCGCTTTGGAATTGCCGACCCCTAGATGGCCGGATTGGTGGATGATCATGATCGGAACGTCGCGCGATACCGCGTCCAGTTCGGAACGGGTGGGGTGGCGCAGCTCGGCCAGTTGCGCGTTGTCATAGCCGAAGCCGATGATCATCCCCATCGCTTCGACCGTGTCGCTATTGGCCTCGGCCCACGCGGACAACGCCGCCTGCAGGCTGTCAATGTCGGTGACCGTGCCATCCGGTGGTGCCAGCAGGTTCGCCGACAAGGCTTGCAAACCGCCCATGACCACGTGACCGTGGCTGTCGACAAAGCCGGGCAACATTGCGCGCCCGTCCAGATCAAAGATCGTCGTGTCGTCGCCCTGATGGCTGCGCATCTCGGCCAGTTCACCTGCTGCGATGATCCGCCCATCCTTGACCGCGACCGCCTGTACCGTGGGCCGGGCGTCATCGATTGTCAGAATCGGACCACCGGTATAGATCGTGTCAGCGACCTGTTGGGCCAAAGCCATGTTGCTGAGGGTAAGACCGGCAGCAACGCACACGGCAGACAGGGTTGAAAGACGCATTCCGAACCTCCAGCAGCATATGGCAGTTCGGTGGACTCTAGCACGAAGTTGGCGTCCGGTCCGTGCAATGTTCAATTTTTGAACCGGCGCCGGCGTTTACTTGAGCGCGCGCGCCAGAAATTGCCGTGTGGCGTCTTGCTGCGGGTGGTCGAACAGCTGCTCGGGCGGGCCTTCCTCGACGATGCGGCCGTTCTGAAGGAAACACACCTTGTCGGCGGCCTGCCGGGCAAAGCCCATCTCGTGCGTGGCCATCACCATCGTCATGCCCTGCTGTTTGAGCATCAGCAGCACGTCCAGAACCTCGCCCACCAATTGCGGATCCAGGGCCGAGGTGATCTCGTCGAACAGCATCACCTCGGGCTGCATTGCCAGGGCGCGCACGATGGCGACCCGCTGCTGCTGCCCGCCAGAGAGTTGGTCGGGATAGTTGTGCATCCGGTCGGCCAGCCCGAAGCGTTCGAACATCTCTTCGATCTGGGGCAGCAGTTCGGCGCGCGTGCGGCCGCGCACGCGGCGCGGCGCCAGCATCACGTTGTCCAGCGCCGTCATGTGCGGGAACAGGTTGAAGCTCTGGAACACGATGCCGATGCGGGCGCGCACCGATTGCGGATCCAGCCCGGGCACCGAGATGTCGACCCCGTCCAGCAGGATCTCACCATCCTCGATCGGCTCGAGCAGGTTGATACAGCGCAGAACGGTGGATTTGCCCGCCCCCGAAGCGCCGATCAGGCAGACCATCTGCCCCTCGTCCACGGTCAGGTCGATACCGTCGCAGACGGTGCGGTCGCCAAAGCGTTTGACGACGTTGCGCAAGTTCAGTTTCGCCATCAGCGCCGCTCCCGCATCTGCCGGGCCATCAGGTGGTCGGCATAGCGCGTCGCCGGGATGGTCACGATCAGAAAAATGATCGCCGCGCCCACATAAGGCGTGAAATTGGCCAGCAGCGATTTGAACACGCCGGCCTGGCGGAAGATCTCGACCGGGCCGATGAAACTGAGAAGCGACACGTCCTTTTGCAGCGCGATCAACATGTTCATCTGCGAGGGCACGACGTTGCGGACGGCTTGTGGCAGCACCACGTCGCGCATCACCTGGCCTTCGGTCAGGCCCAGCGACAGGGCGGCGGCGCGCTGGCTGTGGTGTACGCTGTCGATGCCCGAGCGGAAAATCTCGGCCACATAAGCCGAATAGGTCAGGATCAGCGCCAGCGATCCCCAGATATAGGGCGAGTTCCACGGCCGGGCCAGACCCAGCCCGGGAATGCCGAAGCCGATCAGATAGACGGTCAGGATCACAGGCACGCCGCGGAATATGTCGGTGAAGGCCGCGCCGAAGATACGCAACGGGAACAGAGCGGGCGATTTGGTGTCGCGGGCCAGCGCGATCAGTAGCCCCAGCACCGCGATCGCGGGCGCCGACCAAGCAAAGATCATCACGTTGATCTTAAAGGCCTCGAGCAGCTTCGGGAAGGTCTTGACCAGAACCTCGCCGTTGAAAAAGCTCTGCTGGACCTTGGCCCAGCCCGGTGCCAGCGGCACCAGCACGATCAGCGCCAACACGACCAGAACGGTGCTGGTCGCGGCGATCCGGATCGATCGCCGCCGCTGCTTCGCCTCAAAAAGTTCGCGGCGGGTCGGACCCGCCGTTCTGTTCTGTGTCATGTCACTTGATCAGCGGAACGCCCGTCGTGTCCTGCAGCCATTTGGCTTCGATCTCGGCAAGTTTGCCGCTTTCAGTCAGCGCAGCGATGGCCGCATCCACGCAGGATTTCAGCGGGTTGCCTTCCTCCATCAACATGCCGAACTGGTCGGGGTTGTCGCCTTGATCGGCAGGGAACTGGCCGATCACCTTGGACCCTTCGATCATCACCGCGCTCAGGAACAGGGCAGTGGGCAGGTCGAACAGCGCGGCGTCGATCTGGTTCGCGGTCATGGCCGCGTTCACATCGGCATTGTCGCCATAGAGCAGCGGATCGGCATTTGGCTGGATTACGTTGGCCAGTTTCGGCACCGCGGTGGTCGAGCCGACCGCGCCCCATTGCAGGCCCTTCAGCGCCTCGAGCGTGGGCGGGGTGTCAACGGCGTTTGCGCTGACCAGAACCGCCATCGGCGCGGTGTAGTAAGGGGCCGAGAAATCGACGACCTGATCGCGCTCGGGCGTGATCGAGTATTGCTGGATGTTCACGTCGAAGTTCTTGGCGCCGGGTTGGATCGCCTCGTCAAAGGACGACCGGACCCAAACCACGTCATCAGCGGCAAAGCCCATCTCCTCGGCCACGGCATAGGCGACGGCGGCTTCAAAGCCTTGGCCGGACTCGGGCGCGTCATCCATCACCCAAGGGTAATAGGCCGGGTTTCCGGTGGCCACGGTGAACTTGCCCTCGGTCAGGGTCTTGCCCGCGGCGCAATGCCCATCCGCAAGGGCCGAAGTTGCGGTGAACGCAAGGGTTGCGGCCGCGATCGAAAGCATCTTGGACATGGATCTGGGTCTCCTGTTGGGAATGTCGGGCCCACGGTAGTGTTGCCCGCCGACCCTGTCCAGTTGGTCGCGGTCTATGCCAAACACCGCAAGAAGTTCAAGCAGTCACGCGGGTGGAATGTTGTGGTTCACCCGGAACAGGTTGCCGGGGTCGTACCTGCCTTTGATCCGGGACAATTGGGCCGCGTTCGCACCATAGGCCGATGACAGGGCGGCGGCCTCATCCGCGGGCATGAAATTGACATAGGCACTGCCGGTTGCATACGGCACCATGCGGTCATACAGCGCCCGCGCCCAAGCAATGCAAGCATCGTCATTGGCTGGGTCTTCCCAACGGGTGTGCACGTTCATGATGAAATGGGCCGAGCGTTGGGGATAGGCTGTCGCCGCAGCCTCGACCCGTGCCATCGCGCCGCCGACGTGGGCGATGAACACTTCACAAGCCGGGTCCGGCAAGGTCGAGATACTGTCGAGCAGCCCTGCGACCGCATCCGTGGGCAAGGCATCAAAATCGTGGCTTTTCCAATAGTTGCGCGCGCCGGGGGTCAGCAGAGGGTCGAACGCGGCCTGCCAGTCGACGAAGGCGTGCGGCGCGATCACGTCCACGATCGGGTCTCCGAGGGCGCGCAGCGGCTCCATCGCGGCTTCTCCGTCTTCGATGGGCCCGGCATAACAGGCGGCAAAGATCAGCACCTCGCGCCCGTGCCAGTCTTCGGGCAGGAAGGGCAAGGGCGGGGCCTTGCGCATCACCGTCCAGACCGTCAGCTCGTCAGGGGCGGTGTCGGCGATCCGGGCGTATTCGGGCAACAGGGAGGGACCCTGTTCAAGCGGGTGGATCACAAGGCCGGACAGGACTTGCGGCCCCAGCGGATGCAGGCGGAACTCGAACGAAGTGACCACGCCGAAATTGCCACCGCCCCCACGGATGGCCCAGAACAGGTCCGGGTGGCTGCTTTCCGACGCGGTCACGATCGCGCCATCGGCCAGCACCACCTCGGCCGAGATCAGGTTGTCGATGGTCATGCCGAACTTGCGCGTAGTCCAGCCAAAGCCGCCGCCCAAGGTCAACCCGGCGATCCCGGTGGTCGAGTTGATGCCGGTCGGAACCACCAACCCGTGCGCCTGCGTCTCTCGGTCTACGTCACCCAGTACCGCGCCTGGCGCCACACGCGCGGTGCGCGCCTTCGGGTCGACATGCACCGATTTCATCTGCGACAAATCCAGCATCACCGCATCATCGGCCACCGCATGCCCGGCAATCTGATGTCCGCCCGAGCGGACGGACATGATCAGCCCCGCCTCGCGCACGAAATTGATGGCCTTTTGCACATCGCTGGCGCCGAGCGCCCGGATCACAAAGCCGGGTTTGCGGTCGACAATGCTGTTCCAAGTGGTCCGGGCGTCATCGTATTCCGGGCTACCGGGTAGGAAGACGGAGCCGCGTAGCGCCGCGTCCAAAGCGTCAAGCGCGTCTTGGTCCACGGATTTGGTGCTGCCGTTCAGCGTTATCAGGTCAAACATGATCGGTCCTCCAGATCAGGTGGACAGGATCCTTGCTTGTCTGCCTCGGCGGGTGCCCTTTCGCCTGTTGCCGGCGTCGGGCGCAACTGAGATCGGATGCTACGTCAGGCGAAAAGGCCTGGGTCGACACGGTCAACCGGCGTGATGACGTCAGCAGGAATGTTCAGGCGCTTCGCCGCCTTGCGCAGACTTTCCTCGTCCGGGGCTTCGTACAGGCAATAGGTCTTGCGCTTGTCGGCACTGAGGAACGAGAATATCCACTCGATCCCCTCTTCATCGTTGATTTCCTTGATCTTGATCTTGTCGTCGTCTCCCAGATCAAGCTGTTCGGCAAAATTTCGTTCAATGATATATCTTGGCATGGCACCCCCCCGGTACACACTTTCTGAAAACTAGGACGCTGCTCCCTCAAGTCTTGACGCTAGGGAAACCATAGCCAATTCTCGCGCGGTTGCCAACGCTGCCACCTCGAGCTCCAAGGCGATGCTAAGGTCCTGAGGGCGACCTCGGCGGCGCAATGCTCGGGCTCGGGCGGCTTGGCTATGGGCGATCCAGGGTGGAGCGGCCATCGCTGTATCGACGGCCATCGCGGTGTCGAACAGACTCTCGGCAGTGTCCCATTCGCCCAAAAGCGCCGCCAGCGCGCCCAGCCGTCGCGCAGCGGCGCCGGTGCAGACGGTAGTTGCCCCGGCGGTGATGGTCAGATCGCGAAAGGGCAACAGTTTCTGATAGATGATCTCGGCGAGGTCGCGCCGTTCGACCGCTACGCAGATATCGGCGAGATAGCCCAGAGTGGTCGAATACATCGCATCCTCCGGCAGCTCGAAGCCGGTTTCGGACAACTCATCGAGGATTCGTTCAGCTGCCTCGGAATAGCCAAGCTCGGCGGCGATCAGGCCAAAGCCGGGCTTCCAAGCGACATCTTCCGGGTTGTCGGACATCAGGCGTTTGACGGCGGGCGCCACTTCGTGAAGGCGGTTCTGTTCCCGACGGATCGTGAACATCTGAACGCCATACACGCCCTCGACATGGGCACCGTGAGTCTGACGGCCGATCTTCAACGCCTCGGTCGCATAGGCTTCGGCCCGGTCGAACCGACCGTCCAGGATGTCCACCATGGCCCGGGCATGAACCTGCACCCAATAAAGTTGCAGATGCATGTCCTTGCGCGAAATCTCGGTCAGCAGGTCCAGCGAATTGTCGACCAGCGCACGGTCGGCCATCTCGGCGCCGACGAACAGGCTGAGCGTGCGGTCGCGCCCCTGGTCGATGCTGCCCAGTTTTTCCGCCGTCGCATGCATCGCCTCCAGATTTTCACGCCAGTTCCAGCGATCGTCGCCCTGCCGGGCGATGAAAGGCGCGCCATAGCGGGTCATCATGACGTGAAACTGCGATTTGTGGTCGCCCAAACGTGCCGCAAGGTCCATGCACCGCTGGCCATATTCCGCGCCGTCGCCAAAACGGCCGATGAACATGCAGGCCCGGGCGATCTGCCCCAAGAGTCTGCAGCGGCGCGCCTCGTCTTGCTCGGGCAGTTTTCCCAGCGCCTCGAGGCAAAGCGAAATCGCCTTTTCATGATGCTGGCCAGCCATCATGCAACAGTCCGCAAACCGGGTCGTGATATCCGCGGCCAGCGCATCCCGGCCGGTGCGCCGCGCTGCATCCATGGCTTGTTGCAGCAATTCAATCCCCTCGGGCAATTGACCGGCGCTATCATGGGCACGCCCCAGCAGCGAAGTGGCAACGATCACTTCGCGGCTGTCGTCAGAGCCCAACTGGCCCGCGGCCTTCAGCGCCTCGGCCGCGTTGGCCAGGGCCTCCTGGCTGGCCGATCTGCCCAAGGCCATTTCGGTGGCCGCGCGCCACCGCTCAAAGGCGGCGGCCCAATCCTCGGCCTCGGTCAGGTGCCGGGCGACCAGTTCCGGGCGGCGTTCGATGTCCGCAGCGCGGTGCAGGGTCAGTGCCCGGGCCACCTGGGCATGCTGGACCTTGCGTGTGGTGCTGAGCATGGATTGATAGGCCGTGTCGCGGATCAGCGCGTGGCGAAATACGAAATGCCCCTTGCGGTGGCCACTTTCAAAAATCAGACCGGCGTGGCTCAACTCATCGAGATGCGTGTGCAGGTCCTCCGGGCCCAGGGACATGATTTCCAGCAGCAGGTCAGGCTCGAACTCGCGCCCGATCACCGAGGCGGCCAAGGCGACCTGTTTGGCGCCGGGCGACACCGCATCGAGCCGAGCCATCAACGTGCCCTTGAGCGACGAGGGCACATTGCGCAGATCGCCCGTCTGGGTGATCGTTCGGGTCAATTCCTCGACGAACAGCGGGATTCCGTCGGTTTTCTCGATGATGCTGGCCACCATTTCGGGGTCGGTCGGGCGGCCGGTCAAGGATTCGATCAGGTCGCCGACCTGGGCAGGCCCGAAGCGACGCAACTGCAATGTCTGGACATGGGTATCGCCGGCGCCGGTCCGCATTTCCCATTCAGGGCGATGAGTGATGACCATCAGCAACGGCAGGTCGACACAGATCGATTTGAACCGCTCGAGAAGGGCTAACGTCGAGGCATCGATCCAGTGGGCGTCCTCGACGAAAATGATGACGGGACGATTTGACGCTCGCGCCCTGACCGTGGTGATCAGCGTCTGAATCGTCAGATCACGCTGCTCTTGCGGCGAAAGGTTCAGAACCGTTTGGGCCAGCGCGCTGTGCGGCGCAACCAGGGCCGCAAATACCGGGAGCACCTGCTCGAGTTTCAGACCCTGACGCCGGGATAGCATCCCGCGCACATGCTCCTGAACCCTGTCGTCGTCAAAATCGTGCCCAACGCCCGCATCCTGCGAAATCCGTGCCGCGACCGGGTGAAACGGGCTGCTGGTCAGGTAAGGCGAGCAGTTCAGGCGGATGATGTCGGCGTGTTCCGCCACGTTGGGGTCCGCAAGAAAAGCCTCGACCAGCCGGGACTTGCCCATACCGGCCTCGCCGCCCAGCAGGATCACCTGGCCCGCGCCATCCTGCGCCTGCCGCCACGACTGCAGCAGGATGTCCTTTTCCGTCTCGCGCCCGATCAACCTGTTTTGGGCCGCACCGTCATGCACGGCGCGAAAGCGGCTCTCGGCGCTGCGTTCCGCCACGACTTGCATCAAACTCCGCGGTGCATCGAACCCCTTGAGCGGAACCTGCCCCAGTTCGGCGAATTCGAATACGCCCTGCAACGCCGTCGTGGCGTCCTCCTGCGGGACGACCACGGCGTTCGGCGGCGCTCGTTCCTGGATGCGGGCGGCCAAGTTCAAGACCGGCCCGGTCATCGCCCCTTCCTCATAGGTGTTTTTGCCGATCGCGTCACCGACGACCACGTCGCCGCTGGCGATGCCGATCCGAACCGACAGCGGGGTCCCGTCCGGGGTTTGCAGCGCCTTGACCCGCGCCACCGCCTCCTGGCCTGCTTTGACCGCCCGGATCGCGTGATCCTCGTAGGCGCGCGGCCAACCGAAAAAAACCAGCAACCCGTCACCCAGATATTTGGCGACATAGCCGCCATACCGGCTGACGGCCCCGGCCACGGCGTCCTGATAGCGCTGCAGCAGGGTCCGCATGTCTTCCGGGTCAATCCGGTTGGTCAGTTCGGTCGAGCCGACAAGATCGGCAAAGAACACGGTCAGGTGCCGGCGCTCGGCAGCCGCAAGGTCAGCTTGGTCGGATACGGCCCCCGCCGCCTCGGGCAAAGGGATGGCAGGGTGCGGCGACCCGTCCGGCGTGCCGCCCAAATCCCGCGCCGCCGCCAGTATGAGCTTCCGGTGCCCAAGGCTGACACCCAGTTCGCGCAGGTCAGCGTCGGACAGCAAGGGCAGCACCCGTTCATCGACGTCGTTCTGTGCAAACGCATCGGCATACTGGTCCAGGCCCAGATCGTGCAGCCATGTCTCGACCGTGCTGTCCATGCCTGATCATGCGGGGTTCTGCGGTGTCAATCAAGCAATCGGTCAGTGCGGCCGAAAATGTCTCGACACGCAGGTTTGGGCGGATCAGACTGCGCTGACGTTTCAATTCCTTGATCGGGCAGAGTCCAGCCATGCAGCGCAGCGGATTTTTTCAATTCCGAATGACGGTAGCCGGCCTTGCACTGATCGTTTTGGCTGGGTTGATCATCCCAATGGGTGCCTGCGCCCAGAACGCCGTCGAGACGGGCGTGACGGGCACCGTACAGGTCAGAGACCTGCTGAACCGGCGATGCGTCGTCTGCCACAGCTGCTATGACGCGCCCTGCCAACTGAAGCTGAGCGCACCCGAAGGCGTGGCGCGCGGCGGGACCAAGCAGGTGGTCTACGACACCGACCGGCTGACAGATGCGCCGCCCACGCGGCTTGGGCTCGACGCCCGAACCGTGCCGGACTGGCGCGCGCTGGGGTTCCACACGGTCGCCGGAGGTCCGGGGCAAAAGCCCGGGCAACTCAGTCTGCTGGAACGCTTTCTGGATCTGGGCCACGCCGCGCCGCTGCCCGAGGGAGAGCCCGTTCCGCAAGAGCTGGGTCTTTCGATCAACCGCGAACTGGTCTGCCCGTCGCCGCAGGAATTCGATGCGTTTCGGCGCAAACACCCCTTGGCCGGCATGCCCTACGCTGCCGCGCGGTTGTCGGATGACGAGTTCACCCTGTTGCGCGAATGGGCGCGGGCCGGCGGGACACTCGATCCGGAAGCAGCGGATCTGCCAGCTTCGGTCCAGGCGAAGGTCGATAGGTGGGAGGCCTTTCTGAACGCCGACAATCTCCGTAGCCGGTTGACCAGCCGCTACTTGTTCGAACATCTGTTCCTGGCGCGCCTGCATTTCCCGGATGACGATCCGCGCCGGTTCTTTCAGATGGTAAGGTCCACGACGCCGCCGGGGCAGCCGATCTCCGTTATCGCGTCCCGCCGGCCCTTCGACGACCCCGGCGCAAGGCCGTTCTACTATCGGCTGCAACTTGTGACCGAGACCATCGTGCACAAGGAACACCTCGTTTATCCGTTCGGGTCCCGGCGTATGGACCGGTATAGGGAGCTGTTTCTTGAACCCGACTGGTCGCTGGAACAACTGCCGCCCTATGGCGATGCAGAGGGCGGCAACCCGTTCAGCACCTTCGCTGCGCTCCCCGCCCGCAGCCGCTATGAGTTTTTGTTGGACGACGCGCTGTTCTTCGTGCGCAGCTTCATCCGAGGCCCGGTCTGTCATGGGCAGACGGCGGTCAACGTGATCGAAGACCGGTTCTGGGTCAGTTTCCTTGACCCCGAGGCGGATCTGTCGGTGACCGATCCCAGCTATCTTGCCCAGGGCGCGGCCTATCTCGAATTGCCGGTCGCCAGGGCCGATGAAGGGGTGCTGGGCGATCTCCAGTCGCTCTATCACCGCAATCAGGTGGAATACCTTCAGTTTCGCGACGCCCGCTATCGCAACAGCCCGGCGCATCGGACGGGGTTCGGCTATGATGCGATCTGGGACGGGGGCGGGACGAATCCACAGGCATTGATCACCGTGTTTCGGCACTTTGACAACGCCTCGGCGATGATCGGGTTTCACGGCGACATCCCGGAAACCGCCTGGGTGATCGACTATCCGGTGTTCGAGAGGATCTATTACAATCTGGTCGCAGGCTACGACGTGTTCGGCCGGGTCGCGCATCAGCTGGCCACACGGCTGTACATGAATGAGCTGCGTATGGAGAGCGAAGATAGTTTCCTGACCTTCATGCCGACCGATATCCGAACCCGGATGCATGATGGCTGGTATCAGGGGTTTCTTGCCGAGTTGCACAGCTTTTGGCATCAGCGCCGTCTCGATGACGATTTCCCGACCGGGATCGCCTTCGGCACCGACAACCCCAAGGCCGAGTTTCTGCTGAACTTGCTGAACCGCGGGAACGGGCTGTGGCCGGTCACCGACCCGATCAATCGCTGCACGGGTGACGCCTGTACCAGCGACCCCAGCGCGGCGCTGCTGCGGCAGTTGTCCAGCCAAACCGGCCCGTGGGTCAGGTATCTGCCCGACCTGTCGATTTTGCTGGTCGAACATGGCGAAGACCAGACCGAGGTCTTTTCCCTCGTCCACGACAAGGCCCATTCCAACGTTGCATTTCTGTTCCGCGAACACGCACGACGCCTGCCCCGGGACGACACGATCACGGTGTTGCCCGGGCTGATCGGAAGCTATCCCAATTTCTTCTTCCGCGTGTCCAGCGACGCGTTGCCCGACTTCGTGTCTGCCGTGAAGGCGATCCGCTCGCAAAGCGACTATATGAATGTCATCGCCACTTACGGCATACGCAGGACAAGCTCCGACTTCTGGAGGCTCAGCGACCGCCTGCACGAGATGTTGGCACGGCAAGCGCCGGTTCAGTCCGGCGTTCTGGACCTCAACCGCTACAAGGACCCGAAGGCGGACGATCAACCCTCATAGAGGCCCGACACCCGAAGGTCATCGACACCCGGCTTGCCCGGGGCCGAGCGCTGGCCTATCCTGGTGGGGATGAAATCCTTTGCCGAAATTCGCCCGACCTACAGCCGGTCCGAACGCGTCAGCGACGGGGTGGTTCATGTACTGGGCGTTGGTGCGGCATTGGTCGCGGTACCGATCCTGGTCGGCCAGACCGTGCAGTCCGGACCCGAGCCCGCCGCGGTCTGGGGCGCGTTGATCTACGGCGTGACGCTTGTCTTGATGCTGAGTTTTTCAGCGCTCTACAACATGAGCCAGAGCCCGGAATGGACCGATGTTCTGCGGCGTCTCGACCACTCGGGGATCTACGTCAAGATCGCCGGAACCTATACGCCGTTCCTGCTGTTGTCCGGCGGGCAGGCGCCGGGCTTGCTGTTTGGTCTGTGGTCGTCGGCCACGCTGGGTTCGGCCCTGAAGATGATCGCTCCGCACAGGTTCCGGTGGTTCGGGCTGGCGCTTTACCTGATGATGGGATGGGCCATCGTGTGGGCAGGCCAGGGTGTTCTGGCCGATCTGCCCTCGGCGGTCGTGATCCTGATGATCGCGGGTGGGCTGGTCTACACGGCCGGCGTTGCGTTCTATCTGCTGGACTGGATCCCGTATCACAACACGATCTGGCATGTGTTCGTGCTGTCGGGCAGCGGTCTGTTTTTTGCCGCTGTCTGCATGCGGGTTCTGCCTGAACCGGTCTTGGGCCTGTAGACGCCGCGCGTTCCAAGTGGTGTTTTTTTTCGCCGTCGGGTGTCTCAGGTCGGAAGGCAGTCGGCTACCACTACGGCGAACGGGGCTGGCCGACCCGCCCTGCGCAATCGCCACAGGCCGCCGAAAACCTGCACCGCTGATCCGCAAGGGGCTTGAACCAGGGGGCCGTGGCAGTGTCATCTGAGACCCTGCGAAGGGAGGGTCTGCATGAAGCTGCGGCAAATCATAGCCGGTCTGGTCTGTCTGGTCGCGCTGCTTGGCTGCGCACCCAAGGAGCGCATGTACGAAAAGACGGTGTCCAACTATCAGCCCGCCCGTGAAGACAGCAAACTAGGACGCGCGGCGCGCCGGTTGGGCGACCCTGGGGACGGGCGCTCGGGCGTGCGACTTGTCAGCGATGGAGAACAGGCGCTGGTCTCTCGGCTGTTGATGGCGGCCGCCGCCGAACGCACGATCGACGCACAATACTACCTGCTGCATGACGACCCGACGGGGCATCTTTTTGCAGCCAGCCTTCTTCAGGCGGCTGATCGCGGAGTGCGCGTCCGCTTGTTGCTGGATGATATGGACACCGCAGGCTATGACGCGATGACCGCCGCACTGGACCTGCACGAAAACATCGAAATCAGGCTGTTCAACCCGTTCTGGCGCGATCAAAGCTTGGTCGTGGCCGGTTTGACCGATTTCAAGCGGATCAATCGACGGATGCACAACAAGTCCATGACGGCCGACAATCTGTTTACCATCGTGGGCGGGCGGAACATCGGGGCCGAGTATTTTCTCGCGCGCGAGGAAATGAACTATGCCGATCTCGATGTGCTGGCTGCGGGGCCGGTGGTGACCGAAGTTTCCAAAAGCTTCGATGCCTACTGGAACAGCCCGTTCGCGGTGCCCGCCCGCGCGGTTGTCGAGCCGCCGGAATTCAGCCTTGCCGCTGCCCGCGACCGGTTGCGCCAATTGGTCGAAGACGCGAAGCGAACACCCTATGGCGCCGCGCTGCGCCGGTCGGCGCAGGAAAACTTTGCAGACGGGGCCCTTTCGCTGGATTGGGTGCCAGCCCGACTCTATGCGGACCCGCCTGCCAAGGCAGCCGGCGCCGACATAGCGGATCCGATCCTTGCCGCGCAACTGCTGCCGTATTTCGAGACAGCAAAATCCGAGGTCACCATCGTTTCGGCCTATTTCGTGCCCCGCAACAGCGGTGTCCGGTGGCTGACCGCACTCGAGCGCCGAGGCGTCGATGTCCGGGTCGTCACCAACTCGCTGGCATCGAACGATGTGCTTCCCGTCTATGCCCATTACGCCACGAAACGCAGACCGTTGCTGCGCGGCGGCGTCGATCTGTACGAACTGCGACCCGACAACTATCAACAGCAGCGACAGGGCATCAACTGGGCGCAGTCTCGGTCGGGGCTACATTCCAAGGCTTTTGCAATTGATGATCGATACCTGTTCGTGGGGTCGTTCAACTGGGACCCCCGCTCGGTCAACATCAACACCGAGATGGGAATCCTGATCGACTCGCCCGCCCTGACCGAACAGGCCATCGGTGCGCTGGACGACGCGCTACCCGCCTATACGTACCGGGTCACGCTGGGGCCAGCCGGGCAGTTGACCTGGCGGACCCGTGCGGCCGACGGAACGGTGCTGGAATATGATGCCGAGCCAACGGGCAGCGCCTGGGATCACATCGTTGCAGGGTTCCTGAGCCTGCTGCCGATCGGGTCGCAGCTGTGAGCAGGGACCACGCCCGATCGTGGCGCGATGGACAGGGGGCTTTGCGCCCCCGAGGGCGGGGCCGCGTCGTCAGGCACTGACGCGCGCCAGAAACCGCTGCAAACGCAGATCTTTCGGCGCATCGAAGATCTGTGCCGGGGGGCCCTGTTCCACGATCCGACCGCCCTCCATGAAGATCACCCGGTCGGCGATTTCGCGGGCAAAACGCATCTCATGCGTGACGATCAACATGGTCTGGCGTTGCGCGGCGACCGAACGCATGAGGTCGAGCACCTCGCCGACCCATTCCGGATCCAGCGCCGAGGTCGGCTCGTCAAACAGCATCAACTGCGCCCCGATCGCCATGGCGCGGCCGATCCCCACGCGTTGCTGCTGTCCGCCCGACAGGCTGGCCGGATAGCTGTCGGCCTTTTCCGCCAGACCGATTTCCTTCAGGATGCGACGGCCCTGCGCCTCGGCCTCGGCGCGGGGGCGTTTCTGCACGGTGACCAGCGCTTCCATGATGTTTTCCAGCGCGGTGCGATGTGAAAACAGGCCGTAATTCTGGAACACGAAGGCAGTCGCGCGCCGCAAGGCCAGAATATCGGCACGGCTGGCCCCTGTCGCATCGACCGAAATGCCTCCGACCGTGATGCGGCCCGCATCGGGCGTGTCCAGAAAGTTGATGCAGCGCAGCAACGTGGATTTCCCGGTGCCCGAGGGGCCGATGACGACGACGCGCTCGCCCTTTGCGATCTCGAGATCAATGGTGTTCAGGACGGCGGTGCCGCCAAAACGTTTGGTCAGTCCTTCGATTCGGATCATCGTGCATATGCCTTGTTCAGTCGGATCTCGAGGACCTTCTGCGCCTGGCTCAGACCTTCGACCATGATCCAGTAGATGACGGCGACCACCAGGAAGGCCTCGAAATACAGGAAGCTGCCCGCCGCCTCTTTCTGGGCAGCACCCATCATCTCGGTCACGCCGAGGGTGAAGGCCAGCGAGGTGCCCTTGATCATGTCGATGAAGTAGTTGACCAGCGTCGGAGCCGCCACGCGGGCCGCCTGCGGCAGGATCACCCGCCACATCATCTGGCCTTGGGTCATCCCGATGGACTGGGCTGCTTCCCGCTGGCTGCGATCGACGCCGATGATCGCCGCGCGGATGGTTTCGGCCATGTAGGCGGCAAAATGTAGCGTCAGCCCCATGATCGCGGCGGTCACCCCGTCAATCGCGGTCAGGAAAGACAGAACTTGCGGCAACCCATAGTAGAACAGGAACAGTTGCACCAGCAGCGGCGTGCCGCGGAAGAAGCTGATGAACAGGAGCACCAGCTGATCCAGCACAGGCACGCGAAAGACACGTTCCACCGCCAGCGCCACTGCGAGAACCAGCGCCAGCACCATGGCGGCCGAAGCCATCGCCAGCGTCAGCGGCACATAGCCCAAGATGACGGGGACCAGCCCCAGCATGTATTCAAGGTCCAATCCCCGCATGGCTTCAGTTCGCCGTGATGTCGGTTCCGAACCACTTGACCGAGATTTCCGCCAGGGTGCCGTCCTGCTTCAGCTCGGTCAGCGCCGCATCGACCCGGTCGCGCAAAGCCCGGCCTTCCGCGTCATCGCGGAACGGCAGGGCGTTGCGGATTTCCGAGAAGGGCGCGCCGGCCAGCTCCAGCGGCAGCGGGCTTTCGGCGATCAGCTGGGCCGAGGACACGCGGTCCATCACGAAGGCATCGACACGGCCCAAGGCGGTGTCCTGCGCGATGTTGGCCTCGTAGGTCTTGATCTCGATCTCGTCGGAACACGGCAGTTCTTTCAGAAGCTGCTCGAAATTCGAGCCGAGGTTGACGGCGACGGTGTGGCCTTTCAGATCTTCGACCCCCTTGATGGTGTCGTTGCCCTTGCGCACGACCACCTGCGCGCCGTCGATCACATAGGGCTGGCTGAACGCAAACCGGGCTTCGCGTTCGGGGGTGATGGTGATCTGGTTGGCGATCGTGTCGATCCGGCCCGCGTCCAGCGCGCCGATCAGGCCCGAGAACGACATGGTCTCGAACGCGATGTCCAACCCTGTCTTTTCGCCAACGGCGTTCATGACGTCGACCTCGAAGCCCTGAAGCACGTCCTGCTTAACGAAGGCAAAGGGAAAATACCCGCCCGACATGCCCACGCGCAGGGTTTCGGCGGTTGCGGCAGTGCCCAGACCCAAGGCCAGAACGGTTGCTAGGATACGGTTCATTTCGGCAAACCTCTGTTATGCGTAGGCCGCGGAAATTGGGTATCGGCAAAGCCAAGTCAACCGGGTGGGCTAACAAAAGACGCTCTGTTCGGGACACTGGGTTGGGGCGAAACTCGGTTCGTAACTTGCGCCCCGTTTCCGAACGAGCGTTTTACAAAGCTTTATTCGCAGAGGTGGATGTTCCTTCCCAACGCCTTGATGTCGGCGTCGGGCTTCTTCCGGAGTGATGTTCGAGGACAAACGAGACCGGACGACGCGGGTTTCCGCCACCATCCTGTGGAATGTGTCGCAGACGGATGCGGTCAAATCCGCCCAAGGTCATTCAAGATCGGACAATCCGGGCGGTCATCGCCGGCACATTCCGCGACCAGGTGAGACAGCGTGGCGCGCATGGCCTTGAGATCGGCGATCTTCGCGTCGATTTCCTTCAGGTTCTGCTTGGCGATGCGCTTTACATCGGCGCTGGCGCGACGCTTGTCCTCGTACAGTGCCAAAAGCGTCCGGCAGTCTTCGATGGTAAAGCCCAGCGACCGGGCGCGGCCGATGAACGCCAGTTTGTGCAGCTCTTTTTCGTCGAAATGCCGGTATCCGTTGGCGCCGCGCCGGGGTTTGATAAAGCCGATGTCTTCGTAGTAACGAATGGTCTTGGCCGGAAGGCCCGAGCGCTCGGCGACATCTCCGATATTCATGGTTCCCTCCTTGTCTAGTCGGCATTGGCCGGGTTGAGCGTCAGGATGCGGGTTTCTTCGGGAGCGTCCTGTGGTGTTCGGGCCGGTTTCACCCAACGCAGCCGCAAGGCGTTGGACAGGACGAAAACGCTGGACAGCGCCATCGCGCCCGCGGCCAGAACCGGCGACAGAAGCGGCCCGCCGAACGGGTACAGAACCCCGGCGGCCACCGGGATCAGCAGCGTGTTGTAACCAAAGGCCCAGAACAGGTTCTGCCGGATGTTGCGCATGGTGCGTCGGCTGATGTCGAACGCGTTGACCACGCCGGTCAGGTCACCGGAGATCAGCACCACGTCGGCCGCCTCGATCGCGATGTCGGTGCCGGTGCCGATGGCAATGCCCACATCCGCCGCCGCCAGCGCGGGCGCATCGTTGATGCCGTCGCCCACGAAGGCCAGCTTGCCTCCGTCTGCGCGCAGGCTTTCGAGCGCTGCCACCTTGCCTTCAGGCAGCACCTCGGCGACCACGTGGTCGATGCCCAGTTGCGCGGCGATGGCCCGGGCCGTGGCGGCGTTGTCACCGGTGATCATCGCGACCTTCAGACCCAGGTCATGCAGGGCCTGGATCGCGGCGGGCGTGCCGGGCTTGATCGGATCGGCCACGGCGATCACCGCCGCGATACGCCCGTCGATCGCGGCATAGAGCGGCGTTTTCCCCTTGGCGGCCAGGTTCGCGCCGCGCTCTGCCAGCCCGCCGATCTCGATCCCCTCGCGGGCCATCAGGCGGTCGGCGCCGATCAGAACCCGGTGGCCTTCGACCATTGCCTGCACCCCGTAGCCAGTGATCGAGTCAAACGCTTCGGGCTTGGGCAGAGACAACCGGCGGCTTTCGGCGGCCCGGGTGATCGCGGTTGCGATCGGGTGTTCCGACGTGGCCTCGACCGCGGCGACAAGGCGCAGCACCGCGTCCTCGGTCATGCCGTCGGCCACGATCAGGTCGGTCAGTTCGGGCCGGCCCTCGGTCAGCGTGCCGGTCTTGTCCAGCGCAACGACGGTGGTTTCCTTAAGCATCTGCAGCGCGTCCCCCTTGCGGAACAGCACACCCATCTCGGCCGCACGCCCGGTGCCCACCATGATCGAGGTCGGCGTGGCCAGACCCATGGCGCAGGGGCAGGCGATGATCAGAACCGAGACCCCGGCCACCAGCGCCAGGCTCAGCGCCGGGTCCGGGCCGAACAGCAGCCAGACCAGAACCGTCACCACGGCAACCGAGATCACGGCCGGAACGAACCACAGGGTGATCCGGTCGACCAGACCTTGGATGGGCAGCTTGGCCCCCTGTGCCTGTTCGACCATCTGGATGATCTGCGCCAGCATCGTGTCGGCCCCGACCTTTTCGGCCCGGAAGGTCAACGCCCCCGTTCCGTTCACGGTGCCGCCAACCACGGCGGCGCCCTCGGCCTTTTCGACCGGCACCGGTTCGCCGGTGATCATGCTTTCATCCACATAAGACCGCCCGGTCAGCACGGCGCCATCCACCGGGATCTTCTCGCCGGGGCGGACATGCACTATGTCGCCCACGACGATCTGATCGACGGGCAGTTCCACCACGCGGCCATCGCGCTCGACCCGCGCGGTCTTGGCTTGCAGCCCCACCAGCTTGCGGATCGCCTCACCGGTGCGGCCCTTGGCGCGCGCCTCGAGGAAGCGGCCCAGCAGGATCAGCACCACGATGACCGCCGCCGCCTCGTAATAGACGTTTGCGGTGCCCGCCGGCAGAAGGTCGGGCGCAAAGGTCGCCACCAGCGAGTACCCATAGGCCGCCGCCGTCCCCAGCGCGACCAGCGAGTTCATGTCGGGCGCGCCCCGCAACAAGGCCGGAAAGCCCTTGGAATAGAATTGCAGCCCCGGCCCGAACAGAACGATCGTGGTCAGTACGAATTGCAACAGGTGGCTGGTCTGCAGACCGATCGTCTGGGCAATCAGATGGTGCATTCCGGGAACGACATGCGCGCCCATTTCCAGAACAAAGACCGGCAGAGCCAGAATCGCGGCAAAACTCGTGCGCCGGGCCAGGTGCTGGATTTCCTCGGCTTTGCGGTCCTCGGGCTCGGGCCGTGCCGCATCTCGGAGGGTGGCGGCGTAGCCCGCCGCCGTGGCCAGCGCGGCGATGGCCTCGGGCGTGGTGGAGCCTGCCACATAGCGGACTGTGGCAGTTTCCAAGGCCATGTTGACCGAGGCCGCCACGACCCCCTGCCCCGCCAACAGCGCCCGTTCCACGCGGCCCACGCATGAGGCGCAGTTCATTCCCTGAATGTCCAGCGTGACCTCTTCGATCGCGGAGGGATACCCGGCCGCCTCGAGCGCGCCGAGGATGGTCGGCAGGTCAGCGGGCGCGTGGAAATCGACCTGGGCGCTTTCGCTGGCCAGGTTGACCGAGGCGTCCTCGACGCCGGGCACAGCCTTCAGGGCACGTTCGACGCGGCCGACGCACGAGGCGCAGCTCATTCCCTGAACCTGAAGGCGGGCGTGTGAAATCTGGGTCATGTCGTCACCATTGAATCGCTGCTGACCCGCTACATAAGGGTTCCAGCAGGTGGAAGGTCAAGGTGCACTCAGCGAAAGTCCTCGAAACGTCCGCCGTCTTCGGCCTCGGTCCGCAGTTGCTGCATCTCGCGCTCGCGTTCCGTCCAACTGGATTTGATGAAACCGAGGATGTCTCGGATCTCTGCATCGGTCAGGGTATCGGCGAAACCGGGCATGCCACTTTGTACCCCGGTCACGCCCATGCGTTTCAGCGTCTCGGCACCGCCCAGCTTGGTATAGGCGAACAGCATACCGTCTCCGTGATGCCAAGTATGGCCGGTGCGGTCATGCGGCGGGGCCGGCAGAACACCGTTGGCGTCGGGCGTCTGCCAGTCCGGCTGACCCTCAAGGTTGGCCCCGTGGCACGCGGCGCAGTTCTCGGCATAGAGCACCGCCCCCCGCACCGGATCGGAGGGTTCGTCACTGAGGTCAGCGCCTGAAATCCATCCGAACGCGCCAGCGGCACCCATCACGACGGCGGCCGTCAGCGCCACCCAGGGCAATGTCGTCCTGCGCGGCTGGCCCCGCGGCTCCACCTTTTCACTGTCCGTCATGGTCGTCCAACAAATAGGTGGCCATGGCGCGGCGGTCTGCTTCGGTCAGGAAGCTGGTGCCGTAGGTCACGACCTCGCCCATGGCACCGCCGAATACGTCACCGTCGGGCATAATGCCGGTGCGCAGGGCATAGGCCAGGTTGTCGACCGTCCAGCCCAGCCTCTGCAGGGTTTCATAGTCGATGGCCGGCGCCTTGTCGCCGCCCGGCAGTGCATCACTGCCCTTGAAATGCTCGGTATCCGATTTGCGGGCACCAAACAGATTGCGCCCGGTGTGGCAGGCGGCACAGTGAGTGGCGCCTTCGACCAGCAGCCGGCCGCGGTTCCACACATCACCTTTGCCGGGGACCGGATCGGTGCGCGGAGGCTCGAGGAACGCCGCGCGCCACAGTTTCAGCCCCCAGCGCTGGTTGAAGGGAAAGGCCATCTGCTGCGCGCGGGACGGCGTGCCCACCGGCGGCACGGTCTGGAACGCCGCCCACAGGTCGGCAATGTCCTGATCGGTGAAATCGGCGTAGAACGGGTACGGGAAGGCTGGGTAATAGGGCTGCCCGTCCGGCGCCACGCCTTGACGCACGGCCTTGGCAAATTCCTCGATCGACCAGCCGCCAATGCCGTGGTCCGGGTCTGTGGTCAGGTTCGGGGAATACACCGTGCCAAAGGGTGTTTCGAGCTTGACGCCGCCGGCCAGGGGCGCGCCACCCTCGGCGAAATTGGTGTGGCAGGCGATGCAGCCGCCCGCCCGCGCCAGGTAGGCCCCGCGGTCAACGTCGCCCGTCAGCTCGGGCAGTTGCGGCGTCAGACCGATTGGCCACGCGACCACGGCGGCCAGCCCCGCCGCAGCCAGTACGGCAGAGGCAAGGCCCAAGCGATAGATGCGTTTCATCGTGGCACCCTATTCCGACCGGAACCGCGTGTGACAGGCCGAGCAGTTTTGGCCCAGCATCATGAACACGCCATCGGCGGGCATCTCGGACAGCTCCTCGCGCCCGGGGGTTCCGCCCATCATGGCCCCGCCCCCCATCATCGAGGCGCCACCCATCATGCCCGATCCGCCCATCATGCCGGACCCTTGACCGGCACGGGCCATCATCAGCCCGTTGTCGGCCGCAAGGACCAGCCCCTCGGCATAGGTCTGCAGCTGCTCGGCCAGTTCGGCGAAGGCTTCCCAGTCCTGCCAGATCTCGGGTTTGGCCTCGGAGGGCATGCCGTCGCTGCCTTCGGGGAACAGCCGTGTCATGCTGTCACCGGCATGGCGCCCGATCGTCTCGGCCGCGCGCCGGACTGTGGCGGCGTCATAGGGTGTCTTGCCCTGCATCATCGGCGTCAGGGTCTTCATCGCGTCCTTCATGGCGGACATACCGTCCATGCGTTCCTTCACGATCCCGGTGGCGCCACCATGCGCCAGGGCGGTTACGGCGATCATCGACGCCAGCACGGCTCCCGTCGTCAGTTTTGAAAGGGTCATCGTCTTGTCCTGTTTGTCTGCTTCAACTCGCCCCCGAAAGGGGCCTTTCGTGACTCAGGACACGGCGCGCGGCGGGGGCGGATCGAACAGGGCCACCGGCAACATCCGGTACCGGCCCGGCGGGATGGCACGGCGGCTGATCCTTGATACCAGAGCGGAAACGACGGGCGCGGCCACGGTCATTGCCACGCCGTTGCAGAAGGCCCCGCCGTGGCAATGACCCGGGTGGCCCTGTTCGACATGGTCGGGGTCGGATGCTTCCAGATCGACGACGGCATGTGTACCCCCATCGCCCCCATGCGCCAAGGCGGGTTCCGAGAACACCAGAACACCGGCCAAGACCAAGCCCAAGGCCAGAAGCCACCGTCCGATCACCCTGTCCGCCCAGCTGTGCAAGGTTCAGTCTATCCCGTTCTCGCGCTGCAGTTCCCTGACATAGGCAACGATGCCCTGCACGTCTGCACGGGTCAAGCCAGCGACCGGCGGCATGTCGCCAAAGCGCCAGTGATGGGCCTGAACACCATATTGAACCGCCCGCTGAAAGGCCTCGTCCCCGTGGTGGCTGGGCTCATAGATCTTGTGTACCAACGGCGGCGCCAGCCCTTCCAGCCCCGTCGCATTCATTCCATGGCAGGCTGCGCATTTAGCGTCAAAGGCAACCTTTCCCATCTGCGCCTGCGCACTGAACGTCGCCGGCACCCGGACCTGCGCGATTGGTTCCCCCTGCGACAGCGACGACGTATCGGGCACCGCCATCGAATGGCCCGTAGGCTGCTGGTTGAAGTTGTAGACAAATACGGCAGCGCCCGCGATCAGAACGCCGCCAATCAAAAGCGTCAGTTTGTTCATCGGCTCGTTTCACTTGGTTGTAGATGCATTCGCGGTTTGCGCGTCTTCTGCCGCCTTACCGCGCTGGAAGGTCAACCCAAATTTGTTCGCAACGCCCTGCGCAGAAAAGCCACGCTGTCACACCTATTGTACGCAGCGAATTGAACTGCGCGCGTCAGGATGCAACTTTGTGCGGCAAACGGACCGGGAAACAGCACGGGGAAGTACACGATGTTGGCCAAATCGGACTTGAAATATGCGGCAGTTTTGCTGGCAGTGAGCGCCTGCACGGAAACCGCGTCGATGTCCGGCGCGTCCGCGCCCGGCGACCTAGCCAAGGTGCCCGAAGGGGTGATCGCAATTGCCGCGCCCGGCCAGAACCTGAACGCAGTTCGGATCATGCCCGAGGATGGGTGTTACTGGTACCGCCATGTCGGCCCGGTCGAGACGACCTATCTGCCGCTCAGAACCGTCGAGGGGCGCCCGATCTGCGCCCGCGCCTGATCAGGCAGAGGCTGTGATCGGCTGCTCGGGCGGGTAGAGATGTGCCGTGGCGCCGGGCTGAACCCGGTCATACAGGCCGATGATATGCGCCATCACCATGCGCACGCAGCCTGAACTGGCGCGGCCACCTATCGACCGGGGATAAGGCGTGCCGTGGATGCGCAGATAGGTGTCGCGGTTGCCCTGATACAGATAGAACGCCCGCGCCCCCAGCGGGTTTTTCGGCCCGCCCGGCATGCCGTCGGCGAACTGGGCATAATCCTGCGGGTCGCGGCGGATCATGTCGGCGGTGGGCGTCCAGCGCGGCCATTTGGCCTTGCGTTTGATCGTATAGGTTCCGGGCTCGTACAGATCACCGCGCGCGATGGCCACGCCGTAGCGCATGGCGGTACCGCCATCTTCGATGAAATACAGATACCGCGCCACGGCATCCACATGGATGTCGCCGGGTTTCAGCGGCCGGTTGGTCTGAACCCGGCGGGGCAGGAACCGCGGATGCAGACCCCAGGGGTTCGACGCGGCCGGATCGTAATTGCCCGGCGTGACCTGCGCATCCCATGCTGCCCATTGAGACGCGGTCGCGGCCGAGGCCGGCAACGCACCCAGAATCGGCTGCGAGAACAAGGCAAGCGATGTCGCAACAAAGTGTCGTCTGGTCAGCATATCAACGCTCCTGTCACCCGGCCATCGGTATGATTCGAAACTGGATCACCAAGATCCTCGAATCGGGGCGCCGAGTCCATTCACTTGTGTGTATGGGGCCATTTTCCCTGCACGCCAGGTGTTATTTGGACCGCCTCATCTCCATTTCAGCAGGATTCGGCGCAGGAGATCCCGCAAAAACCCGAACCCTGCGCGCTTTGTCATGAAACTGTTACACTGCCGTTACATAAGCGTCGCACGTCCCGCTTAGAGCAGTCGCCAAGGCCGCAGGGGGCGGCCAAAGCTGAGTTTCAGGAGTGACCATGACCACCATCAAACTGACCGCTTCGGTTCTGGCAATCACCGCCATTGCTGCGTCTGCTGCTTCGGCGCGCGACGCCATCCGCATCGTCGGATCTTCGACCGTGTTCCCGTACACCCAGGCCGTCGCCGAGCAGTTCGCCAACAACACCGGCGCAGCCTCGCCCATCGTCGAATCGACCGGTACCGGCGGCGGCATGAAAATCTTCTGCGAAGGCATCGGTGAAAACACCGCCGACATCACCGGCGCATCGCGTGCCATGAAGGCCTCGGAATACGAGCTGTGCCAAAAGAACGGCGTCACAGACATCTCGGAAGCCCTGATCGGGTTCGACGGCCTGTCGATCGCCATCTCGCGCGGCAATGATCAGGACTGGGACCTGTCGCTGGGTGACATCTACTTGGCCCTTGGCGCCCAGGTGCCGGTTGATGGCGAGTGGAAGGACAACCCGTTCAAGACCTGGAACGAAGTCAACCCCGACCTGCCAGCCGTGGAAATCCTGGCTTATGGCCCGCCGCCGACCTCGGGCACCCGCGACGCCTTCGTCGAGCTGGCGATGCATGCCGGCTGCGAAGAGCTGGATTTTGTCAAGAATGGCGGGTTTGATGGCGACTGGGTCAAGGAAAACTGCTCGCGCATGCGCACCGACGGACCCTTCGTCGAAGCGGGCGAAAATGACAACCTGATCGTTCAGCGCCTTGAGGCGGACCCGAACGCCGTTGGCATCTTCGGCTACTCGTTCCTGTACGAAAACTTGGATAAGCTGAAGCCGGTCAAGATCGAAGGCGTCGAGCCGAATGCCGACACCATCGCCGACAAGTCCTATCCGGTGTCCCGCCCGCTGTACTTCTACGTCAAGAACGCGCATCGCGGCGTGATCCCGAACTTGGACGAATTCCTGGAAGAATACATGTCGGACGACGCGCTGGCCGCTGACGGCTATTTGGCCGAGCGTGGCCTGGTGGCCCTGTCCGACGAGCGCCGTGAAGAGCTGCAGGACGCAATCCTGAACGGCCAGAACATGGAACCCAAGTCGTAAGACTTGCAATTCACGGGGCTGTCCGGCCACGAAACCGGGCAGCCTATTTTTTTGCCTGGGGGGGCAGATGACGACTTTCGTGTTTGCGGCGCTGTTGGGCGTCAGTATCCTTGGATATTTGCTGAACCGGCGGGCTGCAGCCGGTCTGCGCGCAGATGGGGCGCGTCTGCACTCTCTGCCCGGCTATCACGGGCTGTTTTCTTTTCTGTCCACGCTGGTTCCGGTCTTTGTGCTGATCGTACTGTGGCTGATCCTGCAAGGCCCGGTGATCGACCATGTGGTCATGTCGGGCCTGCCTGCCGGCAGCCTTGACGGATTGGACACTGGCGGGCGCCAGTTGGTGCTGGCCGAGATTAAGTCGATCTCGCGCGGGCAGATCTTCGGCGAGCCCGAACAATGGAAGATGGCCGCGGCCCAGCGGTATCTTGAGCTCCATAAGATGTCGGGATGGGTTCTGCTGTCGATCGTCCTCGTTCTGTCGTTGGCGATCGTGGCCTTTGCCCGCTCGCGCGTGGGGGCTGCGTTCCGCGCTCGCCACGGGGTCGAGCGCATCGTGTCAAGCCTGATGATCTTCTGCTCGACCGTCGCCATTTTTACGACCGTCGGTATCATTGCCGCGCTGCTGTTCGAATCCATCCGCTTTTTCGAGATGGTGCCGATCACCGAGTTCTTCTTTGGCCTGAATTGGGAACCGCAGATCCCTCTGCGCGAAGACCAGATTGCGGCCGAAGGTGCCTTCGGCTGGCTTCCGGTCATTCTCGGCACCATCGTCATAACCGTGGTCGCGCTGTTCCTGGCGGTTCCGGTGGGCCTGTTGTCGGCCATCTACCTGAACGAATTCGCACCCGACCGCTTGCGGGCGGTGGCCAAGCCGGTGCTGGAGATCCTGGCCGGCGTGCCGACTGTAGTCTATGGCTTCTTCGCGATCCTGGTGGTGGCGCCGGCGATGCGCAGTTTCGGCGCCTCGCTGGGCATTCCGGTGTCCCCCAACACGGCGCTGGCCGCAGGCAGCGTGATGGGCATCATGCTGATCCCGTTCATCTCGTCTTTCACCGATGACGCCCTGTCGGCGGTACCGCGTTCGCTGCGCGACGGGGCGCTGGCGCTGGGGGCAACCCGGGCCGAGACGGTTCTGAACGTGCTTTTCCCTGCCGCCATTCCCGGCATCGTCGGTGGCATCCTGTTGGCCGTCAGCCGCGCGATCGGGGAAACCATGATCGTGGTCATGGCCGCCGGCCTGATCGCCTCGCTGACCATCAACCCCCTGGACAGCGTAACCACGGTGACCGTGCAGATCGTCACGCTTCTGATCGGCGACACCTCGTTCGATAACCCCAAGACGCTGGCGGCCTTTGCCCTTGGCATGATGCTGTTCGTCGTCACCCTGATCATCAACGTCTTCGCGCTGCGCATCGTGCGCAAGTACCGCGAAGCCTATGACTGAGGCCAAGACCATGGCTGACCTGACCGCAGGACCCGAAAAGACGCCCCCGCAGGGCAACACCGCCGACGCCGTACGCGCCAGCCTGACCCGCCGCAACCGCAAGCAGAAGCTGCTGCAGGGCTTGGGCCTGGGCGCCATCGGCTTTGCCTTTCTGATGCTGTTCATCCTGGTGGCCTCGCTGGTATCGTCGGGATATCAGGCCTTTACCCAGACCAAGATCACGCTCGAGGTTTATATCGACCCCGAGGAGATCAAGCCCGAAAAGCTGCCGCGCGGCGGCTTCAAGGACGTACTGCAAGCCTCGCTGTCCGAGTTGCTGCCCAAGGTGGACACCAGCGACCGGGCCACCCGTAAGGCCCTAGCGGGCATCCTGTCCAACGGCGCCCAGTTTCAACTGCGCGACCGGGTGGTGGCTGACCCTTCTCTGATCGGGCAGACCATCACGCTGACGGTGCCGGTATCGGATCCGTATGACCAACTGAACAAGGGCACCATCGACCGCGACACGCCCGAGCAGAACCGCCGTCTGAACGATGCCGAGATCGCCTGGTTCGACCAGCTGAAAGCCCAAGGTGTAATCAGCAAGCCGCTGAACACCGGCCTGGTCACCAATGCCGACAGCCGATTCCCGGAACTGGCTGGTCTGAAGGGCGCGCTGATCGGGTCGTTCTGGGCGCTGTTCGTATGTTTCGCGATTTCCTTCCCGCTGGGCATCGGCGCGGCGATCTACCTTGAAGAATTCGCGCCCAAGAACAAGATCAGCGACTTCATAGAGGTCAATATCAACAACCTGGCCGCGGTGCCGTCGGTCGTGTTCGGCCTGCTGGCTCTGGCGGTGTTCATCGGCTGGTTCGGCCTGCCGCGCTCGGCCCCGTTCGTGGGCGGCATGACGCTGGCGCTGATGACCATGCCGACGATCATCATCGCCACCCGCGCCGCGCTCAAGGCGGTGCCACCGTCAATCCGCGAGGCGGCCCTGGGCATCGGCGCGTCCAAGCATCAGGTGGTGTTTGGCCATGTGCTGCCGCTGGCGATGCCCGGCATCCTGACTGGAACGATCATCGGGCTGGCGCAGGCGCTGGGGGAAACGGCCCCGCTGCTGCTGATCGGGATGAACGCGTTCATCACCTCGGCCCCGGCCGGCCCGTTCGACAGCGCCACCGCCCTGCCCACCCAGATCTTCATCTGGGCCGACAGCCCCGAGCGCGGCTTCGTCAGCCGGACCTCGGCGGCGATCCTCGTGCTGCTGGGTTTCCTGGTCACGATGAATGCCATCGCGATCTATCTTCGGAACAAATTCGAGCGCAGCTGGTAAGCGCAAAGGGATCATCATGATGAATGACATGAGCAAGATCGAACCGGGCGTCGCCGTCGATGCCGTCAAGATAAAGGCGCAGGACGTCCAGGTCTTCTATGGCGAAACCCAGGCGATCAAGGACGTCTCGGTGGACATTCTTGACAAGACGGTCACGGCCTTTATCGGGCCGTCGGGCTGCGGCAAGTCCACGTTCCTGCGCTGCCTGAACCGGATGAACGACACGATCGACATCTGCCGCGTCAAGGGCGACATCCGGCTGGACGGCGAGGATATCTATGACCCCAGCATCGACCCGGTGCAGTTGCGGGCGCGGGTGGGAATGGTGTTCCAGAAACCCAACCCGTTCCCCAAGTCGATCTATGACAACATCGCCTACGGCCCACGCATCCACGGGCTGGCCAAGTCCAAGGCCGACCTGGACGAAATCGTGGAAAAATCCCTGCGCCGCGGCGCCATCTGGGACGAGGTCAAGGACCGGCTGCATGCGCCCGGCACCGGGCTGTCGGGCGGCCAGCAGCAGCGCCTGTGCATCGCCCGCGCCATCGCCACCTCGCCCGAGGTGCTGTTGATGGACGAGCCATGCTCGGCACTGG
>NZ_JBXWRZ010000037.1:0-34933 GCF_059613165.1 Ruegeria sp. BHSB172 | reverse complement strand
GAACGGGCTGCGGGTGGTGACGGTCAAGGGCGACATCTCCGAGGATGACCCGGCCCGCGCTGCGGAAATCGCCCGCGCCATGCACGACGAGATTCTACCGAAGATCGCCGCCGACAAACAGGTCGACTGGCGCATGGCCGGCCTGAGCGAGCAGGAAAACGAATTCCTGGCCGAGGCCCGAACCGGGCTGATCCTGTGCCTGACCGGGATCTACCTTGTGCTAGCCTGGGTCTTCGCCAGCTGGACCCGACCGCTGGTGGTGATGTCGATCATCCCCTTCGGCCTGGTGGGCACGATCTGGGGTCACTACATCTGGGATGTTCCGCTCAGCATGTTCACTGTGGTGGGGTTGCTGGGCATGACCGGGATCATCATCAACGACTCGATCGTGCTGGTCACGACCATCGACCAATACCGGCAGGAGCGCGGGCTGGTGCCGTCGATCATCGAAGGCACGGCCGACCGTCTGCGGCCCGTGATGCTGACCACGCTGACTACGGTTCTGGGGCTGACCCCACTTCTGTACGAAGGGTCGCAACAGGCTCAGTTCCTCAAGCCGACGGTGATCACGCTGGTCTATGGGCTGGCGTTCGGCATGGTTCTGGTTCTGTTGCTGGTGCCGGCGCTGCTGGCCATACTGAATGACGTTGCCCGCCCCATGACCGCGATGCGCAGGGCGCTGCGCGCGCCGGACCGGGTGGTGCGCGCCTCGGCCATGGGTACCGGTGCCGCGATGCTGATGTGGATGATGGTCACGATGGTCTGGCCGTTGGTTGCGGGCGCCCCGGCCGGGGTTGTCGCGGGCTTTTACGGCGGGCCTGACGGGCCTGCGATCCTGCACATGGGGCTGGGTGCCTTTGCGGCAGGAGCCGTGGTCATTCTGGTCGTCGGGATGCTGGTGTCGAGCCTGCTCTATGCGCGGTTCTCGGCCCGGGCGAGGGCCTGAATCAGCAGCTCCGGCACGCGCGCGCTCATCGGCAGGGCGCCGCTCAGGATACGTTCGGTGGGAAACCAGGCCGCGTCGAGCGCGTCGTCGCCGGCCTTGGGCGTGCCCGACTCGAACCGGCAGGCCACCCCCACCAGCAGGTAGTGCGCGCGGACTTGCCCGGTCTCATCTCGGTGCAACAGGTCCAGGTTGCCCAGATAGTGCTGCGGGCTGGCGGTCACGCCGGTTTCCTCTAGCAACTCGCGGGCTGCGGCCTGCAGGACGGTCTCGCCCCACTCCACATGCCCACCGGGAAATCCCCAAAGCCCCGCATCTGGGGTCTTGCTGCGCTGTACCAGCAGCACCTGCCCGTCCTGCACCACCACGGCCAGGGCGCCGATTCGGGGGAACCGGCTCATAGGGTCAACCGGCGCTGCAGCCGCGGATGTCGACTGCGTGGCGCGCGCCCAGAACTGTGATCCGCAGGTTGGACCGGTCCAGAGCAAAGGGCCCGCCGTCGGCGCTGACCACCTCGGCCGAGGCAATCAGGGTGCCGCCCTGCCGGGTGGTTTCGGCCGGTGATACCCACAGCGCGGGGTTGCTCGGTTCGATCACCGCCACTTCGGCACCGCCGGCCGGCGGCATCGAGATCCTGACCTGCACCGACAGGCCATCCGCCGTGGGTTTCAGGTGGCAGGTGGCGGACGATACGCCGGCTTCGCGCGCGGAATAGGGCCTCTGCGCCAATGCCGCTGCAATGGCGGGATTGCGAGGCGCGCCCGCGTCCAGCGCGTGGTCAAAGCCCAGCGTGGCCGGAATGCACACGTCCTTGCAGACGCCCAGATCGACCTCGCCCCTCAGCCGAACCGGCTGGCCAGCGGTCTTGGGCGTGATCTTGATCGGCAGCACGACCTGCCTGGCGTAGCCGATCGATTTCAGGCCGTTCTGGTCGAATACCTCGGGTGCGGGCCAGATGACGGACACCGCGCCGACATTGTCGGACCGGCCCCAGTCGAACTGAGGGGGAATGCCGGAATCGCCGGGCGCGCGCCAATAGGTCTTCCAGCCATCCTCGAGCCGCAGGCGCAGAGCGCCCAGATAGGTGCCGTCCTGCGACAGCCCTCCATCCAGGATGTCGAGTTGCACGATGTCGTCCACGCCCTGCGCCCGGACCGGCGCGGCCAGAAAAAGGCAGGTCGACAGGATCGTGGCAAGGGATTTGAACATGCTGGTCATGGTTCATACATGCGTGTTGTGGCCCGGTTTGCCAAGTCACGTTCCGGTCACCTGCGGCAAAGCTGCGAAATCTGGCGTGATCCCTTGCCAATCCGGGGCACGCGGGGCCATTGTGGGGGAATACGAAGAAAGAGTCTTCAACCGATGGATCTGACCGGAAAACTGTTGATCGCGATGCCCGGAATGGGCGATCCCCGCTTTGACCACTCGGTGGTCTACATCTGCAGCCATGGCGAGGATGGCGCGATGGGTCTGATCGTGAACAAGCCGTCGGACCTGCGGGTCAAGACGTTGCTGGGCCAGTTGAACATCCCCTGTCAGATCCCGATCGTGGGCGAGCGCCTCGTGCATTTCGGCGGCCCGGTCGAGCTGTCGCGCGGGTTCGTTCTGCACAGTTCCGACTATGACGCGAACCTGCATTCGCTGCATGTGGCCGGCGATTTCAGCATGACCGCCACGCTGGACGTGCTCGAGGATATCGCCGCGGGCAAGGGGCCGCTGAACGCGATGCTGATGTTGGGCTATTCCGGCTGGGGGCCGGGGCAGCTGGAAGAAGAGATCGGCCTGAATGGCTGGCTGACCGCCGAGGCGACCTCGAAACTGGTCTTTGATCTGCCCGACGATGACAAGTGGGAGGCCGCACTGGCTACGCTGGGGGTGGATCCGCTGACTCTGTCGGCCAGCGCCGGGCGGGCCTGATCAGGAATTGCGCGGGGCGGCGGCGCGGCGCAGGCGGTCGTTGATTGCGGCGCCCAAGCCGTGGCCGGGGATCGGGCTGACCGCGATCGGACGCCCGGATTTGTCCAGTTTGTGCAGATAGGCGAACAGGTTCGCGGCAGCCTCGAGCAGGTCGCCCCGTTCCGACAGGTTCAGATCGCAGGCCACCGGCCCGAAGCCCAGCAGCACCTCGTCCCCTCGGCGCTGTTCGGCGTTCAGTCGAACAGCGGCGTCCGGGGCGTAGTGCGACTGCAACTGGCCCGGTGCGGTCAGCAGGTCACCGGGCTTGTGATGGCTCAGCTTCGTGCCCAGAACGGCTTCGATCTGCTCGGCGGCGACACCGCCCGGGCGCAGCAGGGCCGGTGCGCCAGCCAGCCCGACGATGGTCGATTCCAGGCCTACGGCACAGGGGCCATCATCCAGGATCGCGGCAATGCGCCCGTCCAGACCTTCGCGTACATGGGCCGCGGTGGTGGGGCTGATCCGCCCCGATGGGTTGGCCGACGGCGCAGCCACGGGTCCGTCGACCGCGCGCAGCAGCGCCTGTGCGGTGGGGTGGGCCGGCACCCGAACGGCCAGCGTGTCCAGCCCCGCCGTCACCAGCGACGACACCCCGTGCCCCGCCCGCAGCGGCAGCACCAGCGTCAGTGGGCCGGGCCAGAAGGCATCCGCAAGCTGCTGGGCCTGATCCGACCACTCCACGTGGCGCTGCGCCGCCTCGGCTGAGGCGAAATGGGCGATCAGCGGGTTGAAGCTGGGCCGGCCCTTAGCGGCATAGATCGCTGCGACCGCGTTGCCGTTGCGGGCATCGGCGCCCAGCCCATAGACCGTCTCGGTCGGAAAGGCGACCAGCCGGCCCTGGCGCAGCAACTCGGCAGCGTCGGCGATTCCGGCGGCATCGGCGGTCAGACTCTGCGTGTTCTGGAAGCTCATGGCTGGTGACGCGGCGTTTTGGTTGCTTGCAACAGGCGGACGGATAGGTAATCGAACAAGCTTGGATGAATACCGACGCGGGCCGTAGAAGCCAAGCCCGACAATGCGACCAACACAGGATTTCCGGGGGAAACCATGCCATATCGCGCGCCTATTTCCGATTACGAGTTTCTTTTGGGACACGTCGTGGGCTTCAAGGACGTCGCTGCGACCGAGAAATTCGCCGAGGCCACCCCGGACGTGGTCAGCGCCATCCTGACCGAGGCCGGCAAGATGTGCGAAGAGGTGATGGCCCCGCTGCAGCGCCCCGGCGATCTGCACCCCGCGCGGCTGGAAAACGGGGTTCTGCGGACCTCGCCGGGCTATGCCGATGGCTGGAAAGCCATCGCCGAGGGTGGCTGGATCGGCATGAGCGGTGATCCGGAATACGGCGGCATGGGCCTGCCCATGACCGTGACCACCGCGGTGAACGAGATGATGAGCGCCGCCTGCCTGTCGCTGCAACTGGCCCCGCTGATGAGTCAGGGTCAGATCGAGGCGCTGGAACACCACGCCAGCGAGGAGCTCAAGGCGCTGTACCTGCCCAAGCTGATGTCGGGCGAATGGTCGGGTACGATGAACCTGACCGAACCGCAGGCCGGGTCGGATGTGGGCGCGCTGACCTCCAGGGCCGAACCCAACGGCGATGGCACCTATTCGGTGACCGGGCAGAAGATCTACATCTCGTGGGGCGACAATGACTTCTGCGAGAATGTCTGCCACCTGGTTCTGGCCCGTCTGCCCGATGGCGCGCCGGGGACCAAGGGGATTTCCCTGTTCCTGGTGCCCAAGTTCATCCCCGATGATAACGGCAATCTGGGCGTGGCGAATGACCTGAAGGTGGTGTCGCTGGAACACAAGATGGGCCTGCATGGCTCGCCCACCTGCGTGATGCAGTATAACGGCGCCAAGGGCTGGCTGGTTGGCCAGAAGCACAAGGGCATGGCCGCCATGTTCACCATGATGAACAACGCGCGCCTTGGCGTCGGCGGGCAGGGCGTGGGCGCGGCCGAGGGCGCCTATCAGCACGCGCTGGCCTATGCTCTGGAACGCGAGCAGGGCAAGACGCCCTCGGGCACGATCATCGATCATGCCGATGTGCGCCGGATGCTGATGGACATGCGGGCCGACTTGTTCGCCGCCCGTGCGATCATGCTGGCAAATGCCGCGGCCATCGACATGGCCAAGGCCACCGGCAACGCCGACTGGGCCGCGCGGGCGGCCCTGCTGACCCCGATCTGCAAGGCGTTCGGCACCCAGACCGGCATGCGCGTGGCAGAAACCGGCGTTCAGGTGCATGGCGGCATGGGATATATCGAGGAAACCGGCGCCGCGCAGTACTACCGCGATGTCCGCGTGACCGCGATCTACGAGGGTACCAACGGCATTCAGGCCATGGACCTTGTTGGCCGCAAGATGATGGACGGGGGCGAAGCCGCCGCCCGCCTGCTGGACGAGATCGAAGATCACGCCGAGCGCGCCCGCGCCACCGTGCCCGAGCTGGCCGGCCCGGTATGGGAGGCGACCGAATCCCTGCGCGAGGCGACCGAGTGGCTGGTGGCGCAAGAGGACATGAACAACCGCTTTGCCGGGGCCGTGGCCTATCTGAACGCCTTTGCTCGCGTGCTGGGCGCGCATTACCACCTGATCGCCGCTTTGGCCGATCCGGATGGTCCGCGCGCCAAGCTGGCGCGGTACTACATCACCGCGCGCCTGCCGGAATACGCGGGCCTGCTGGATCAGGTGCAGATCGGGGCCAAAGACCTGTTCGCGCTCAGCGCCGACGAACTGGCCGCGTGATGGACGGCGCGCGGCCTCCGGCGTTTCGCCATCCCTGGCCCGAGCCGCCCGCGCCCGGACAGGCCACCGAAATCGCCGAGGGCGTGCTGTGGATGCGCCTGCCGCTGCCGATGGCGCTGGACCACGTTAACGTCTACGCGCTGGATGACGGCGATGGCTGGACGGTGATCGACACCGGGATTTCATCGAAAAAGACGCGCGGCCTGTGGTCCGACCTTATGGCCGGGCCGCTTGCGGGCAAGCCGGTGATCCGGGTGGTGGTTACGCATCACCACCCTGACCACGTCGGAAATGCCGGATGGTTCCAGTCGGAGCATGGCGCCGATCTGGTTTCGAGCCGTACCGCATGGCTGTTCGCGCGAATGCTGACGCTGGACGTGCAGGAGAACTGGCCGGAAGAGACGCTGGAGTTCTACCGCAGCGCCGGCATGGCCCCCGAGATCCTGGCCAAGCGCATGTCCGAGCGGCCTTTCAATTTTGCCGACACGGTCTATCCGATGCCTCTGGGCTTTGTCCGCATCAAGCAGGGCGACGTGATCCGCATGGGCGGGCGTGATTGGGACGTGCATATGGGCAATGGTCATGCCCCCGAACACGCCACGTTCTGGAGCCGCGACGACAATCTGGTGATCTCGGGCGACCAGATCCTCAGCTCGATTAGCCCGAACCTGGGCGTCTATGCCACCGAACCGATGGCCGACCCGGTGGCTGACTGGCTGGAAGCCTGCGAGCGCCTGCAACAGTTGGCGCGGCCCGATCAGTTGGTGTTGCCGGGGCACAAGCTGCCCTTTGTCGGCCTGCCGATCCGCATGAAACAACTAATCGAGAACCATCACAGCGCTCTTGCACGCCTGCTGGACGATCTGAACGCGCCCAAGGCGGCGTCGGACTGTTTTGTGCCCCTGTTCAAACGTTCCATCCGTGAAGGTGAATACGGTCTTGCTCTGGTCGAGGCGGTTGCGCATCTGAACCATCTTTATCACACTGGAGCCGTGACCCGGGCGCGCCGTGAGGACGGCGCATGGGTGTATCAGCGCAAAGGTTGAGACGATGCAGGACAAGATCGAAACCTCGGCCGAGGCCGCCGAAGCGGCGGCTCTGCCCCGGTTTTATGAGGTGCATGCCGACCCGGACAGCACGTCGGGCACCAAGGATCTGCCCGAACCCCTGCGCCAGCCGGTCAACAGCAAAAGCCCCGCCCAATGGGCGTATGAGCGGCTGATCCTGTACATCCAGAATTTCGAAGAAACGCTGGATGCCGATCACGAGGTCGCCATGGGCTTTACCGGCGGTGACGCCGGTGTGATGCGGATCGAGGGGATGGGATATTTCGACCCCGACGTGATCACTTTCTACGGCTCGGACGGTTCGGGCGCACGCACCCAGCTGGTGCAGCATGTCAGCCAGCTGAACGTCATGCTGCGCGCCCTGCCCAAAACGGTCGAGGACAAGCCCGCCACCCGCATCGGCTTCCGCCTAGCGGCCAAGCTCGAGGAAGGCTGAGCGTCACGCTTGCAATTCGCATCTGCGCGGCCTTGAATGAATTCAGCATTCGAAGGGGGGCCGGCGTGTCACATTTCTCAACCGTAACAGATGCCTATCGCGGGGCCTGGGCCCGGCGCCGGACCTTTGTCCCCATCTATCTGGCGGTGCGGCTGCTGCTGATCGCGCTGATCGCACCCGGTGTCGCTTTCACCGTGAACCTGGCGGTGATGATGTCCGATCAAACAGCGCTGACCGATCAGGACATCGCGATGTTCATACTGTCGCCGGTTGGTTTCGTGGCGGCGGTAGTCATTCTGGGCCTGTTCCTGCTGGCCGAGGTGTTCGTCTTTTCGGTCATGGCCGGATCGCTCAGGATCGGCGACAGTGACCCATGGCGGGCGGGCGGGTCGGCCTTGCGGTTGATCCTGTCGCGCCTGCCGTCGCTGTTTTCCTTCGCGGTGCGCTTCATTCTGCGCGTTCTTGTCCTGGCGGTGCCCTTCGTGGCGGTCGCGTGCCTGATCGCGTGGTGGACGCTGACCGAATACGACATCAACTATTACTTGACCTTTCACCCGCCCGCTTTCCGGGTGGCCGTCTCGCTGATCGGACTCGTGGTGCTGTCGTTGGCTTGGGTGCTGATCCGCCGCCTGTCGGCCTGGGCGCTGGCCCTGCATCTGGTGCTGTTCGAGGGCGTTGCCCCTTCAGGGGCCTTTGCCGAAAGTGCCCGGCGAATGGAGGGCAAGCGCGGCCGGTTGAAGATCGACCTGGCGCTGTGGCTGGTCGTACGTTTGGCGATCGCCGCGCTGATTGCCGCCGCGGCCAGCCTGTTGTTCCACCTTGTACCTCTCGAACAGGGCACGAACCTGCGGTTTGCCCTGACGCTCAGCCTGCTGGTGGCCGGGCTGTGGTCTCTGGCCGGATTGGTGCTGGCGGCGGTGGCGCTGGGCGCGCTGGCGGTTCTGCTGGATGCGTTTTTTGAACCGCGGGCGGCAGAGCTTCCTCATCCCGAAGCCGGAAACCTGCGTGCCCCGGTTTTGGTGACCGTCACCGCCGCCGTCGCCGCCCTGCTGGCCGGTATCTGGTTCAGCCAGGACGTGCTGGACCGGGTATCGGCGCCCGATCATGCCGACGTGATCGGCCACCGGGGCGCGGCGGCGCTGCGGCCGGAAAACACGATGGCCTCGGTCCTGAAGGCCATCGAAGACGGGGCCGACTGGGTCGAGATCGACGTACAGGAAAGCGCCGACGGTGAGGTGATCGTGGCCCATGACAGCGACTTCATGAAGCTGGGCGGGGTCAATCTGAAGGTCTGGGATGCCACGATGGAGGATGTGGCGCAGATCGACATCGGCAGTTGGTTCGGGCCTGAATATGCCGATCAGCGCACTCCGACCCTGCGCGAGGTCCTTCAAGCTGCGAATGGTAAATCCAAGGTCATCATCGAACTGAAATACTATGGCCATGACGTGGACCTGGAAAACCGCGTGGCCGCCATCGTCGAAGAATTTGGGATGGAGCAGGACATCGCCACCATGTCGCTCAAATACCCGGCGGTGCAGAAGATGAAGGCGTTGCGCCCGGACTGGCGCGCCGGCGTTCTGGCCGCCACGGCGGTGGGCGATCTGACCGGGCTGGAGGGCGATTTCGTCGCGGTGAATGCCGGGATGGTCACGCCCGGGCTGATCCGCTCGGTCCATGATGCAGGCAAGGATATATATGTCTGGACGGTGAATGACCCGCTGCAGATGTCGTCGATGGCCTCGATGGGAGTCGATGGTCTGATCACCGACCGCCCTGCCATGGCGCGTGAGGTGCTGCGTGTCCGCGCCGAAATGGAACCTGGCGAGCGGCTGCTGCTGTGGTTGGCCACGACCTTTGGCCTGTCGGTCGATACCGAAGCGATGCGCGATGAAAGCCCGTAAGCTGTGGCCGCTTTTGGCCTGCCTTGCTCTGCCCGTTGCCGCGCAAGACGTGATGCGCAGTGTGGAACTGCCGGCTCACCGGGCCTTGATCTCTCAATCGGTGGGTCATTCGCTGACGCCGTTCGAAAGCGACGGCTGTTCAGGCGGCATGTCGGCCAGCTGGCGATTGGTCGCGGACACTTTTCCCAGCTTCGCCGCGGTCTACGAGGCACACCCGCCGTGGGAATCCTGCTGCGTAACACATGACCGTGCCTATCACGATGCGGGCGGGGCAGTGACGCCCGAGGCCAGCTATGACGCGCGCCTCGCCGCCGACCGGGCCTTGCGCCAATGCGTCAAGGATTTCGGGGCCGATCAGGCCCAGGACTATGCCGCCCGCTATGACATGACGCCCCAACAGGTGATTTCGGCCATGTCGATTACGGCCGAGGCGATGTATATGGCGGTGCGTTTCGGCGGCGGGCCCTGCACCGGACTGCCGTGGCGCTGGGGGTTTGGCTACCCGGACTGTTCGATATTTGCCGGAGAACCGTCGGGGCAGGATCAAGATGGTCTAACTGCGCGCGATTGACGTCGTGACACGGCCGAAAATATCATTTATCCAAACGGGCAAACACGCGAATTGGGATTCTTGGACACATGGCTGACTACAAGCACGGCGAGATGGACATCACCGAACAGAGCAAAACTTTCAACGGTTTCGTCAAGTTCACCACCTGGTCGGTGGCGGTGATCTTCTTCGTTCTTCTGTTCCTCGCGATCTTCGCGGCCTGATCCAGAAAAGATCGGCATGTTGCGAATTCTGATCGCCTCCCTGCTGGCGGTTGCGGTGGCGGGCTGTACTGGCTCGCAACGCCCTCAGGCCGATCCGGCCGAGATAGTGGCGCGGTCGTACCGCGATTCGGGTCCGCCGACCTTGACCCTCTACACGATGATCAACACGCGCACGGGGGCCGGAGCGCACACGTCGCTGATGATCAGCGCCAGCGAGCGGGTGATCTTCGACCCGGCCGGGTCATTCCGTGCCGATGTGGTGCCGATCAAGGATGACGTTCTTTATGGCATCACCCCCGCGGTCGAGCGCGCCTATCGCAGTTCGCACGCGCGTGAGACGCATTATGCGCGCATCCAGACCATCCAGGTGACGCCCCAGCAGGCCGAGATCGCCTATCAAGTGGCCAAACAGTTGGGTCCGGTTCCGGGGGCCTACTGCGCCCACTCGGCCGCGCGGCTGCTGCAGCAGGTGCCAGGGTTCGAACAGATCAAGACCACTTTCTATCCGGTCAAGCTGTCCGATCAGTTCGGACAGATTCCAGGGGTCGTCACGACGGAATACCGGGAAAATGACAGCGCCGATCTGCAGGCCGGGTTGGCCGCGAACAATGCGCTGCTCAACCAGCTTGAGACGGCCTCAGCCCAGTAGGTAGAGCATCCCGTACAGCGTGCCGGCCCCGGCAAAGATCGCGGCCAGCACGTTTCGGGTGATCAGGCCGACGCTCAGCGCGACCACCGCGGCCGACATACGGGGCAGGTCGGGCTGGCCACCCGTTGCGGTCGGCCAGACCACCAGCGGCGCAATCAGCGCCGGCAGAATTGCCGCCGCGGTATAGCGCAGATGCCGCAGCAGCCAAGGCGGCATCGGCCGGTCTCCGATCAGGCCGATGAAGACGAAACGCAAGCCGTAGCTGCCGATCGCCAGCCCGAGGATGATGGTCCAGATGGTGATCGGATCGGGCGCGCTCATGGCAGGGCCTTTCTACGTTCCAGCATCACCTCCGCCTGCGCCCCGGCCACCATGCCCGCGCAGCCTGCGATCAGCAGGCCCAGATTGTACGGCACCCCTGCGCACAGCAGCGACACGATGATGGCCACCAGCGCGGCGATCACATGAGCCGGGGTGCGCATCATCGGGCCGATCATCGCCAGAAAGGTGATCGGCAGAGCGAAATCCAGCGCCCAGCTTTCGGGAATTCGCGTGCCCAGAACCGCGCCCAGATAGGTGGCCAGTATCCAAAGCGGCGTGATCGGCGTGACCGAGCCGACGAAATACGCCATGCGCTGGGCGACGGTCATGCCTGGTTCCTTCTCGAACTGCACGATCGAGCAGGCATAGGACTGGTCCACCGTCAGATAGGCGGCGAAGGCGCGTTGCCACAGCGACGCCGCACCCAGATAGGGCGTCAGCGAGGCCGAGTACATCGCCATCCGCAGATTCACCGCCAAGGCCGAGATCAGGATGATCGCGGTGGGTGTTCCGTCCTGCAGCAGTTGCAGGGCGGCGAATTGCGCGGCGCCGGCGAACACGGTCGAGGTAAAGGCCATGGTCTGCACGATGTTCAGCCCGGCCTCGGTCGCGAAGACGCCGAACAGAGTGCCGAAGGGCACCGCCACGAAGACGAACGGGGTCCCGTCGCGAAAACCCTGCCAATAGTATGACTTGGATGTGGAGGTTGCCATGGCTAGATCCTATGGTGGTCTGCGCAGCAGTAGCGGGTCAGAGAGAGGGTTGCAATTGGCCACTGAAGTCGATCTGTCGGAATACATCATCGCCCCCGATCCGGGCGCGGCGCGGTTGACCCGCGCGGTCGAGGGGGTGGACCAGAATGGCGAGGTCAGCCGTATCTCGGTTGTCGAAGAGCGCCCGCTGACGATCTTCCTCAATTCGCAAGAGATCGTGACCGCAATGACCATCGGCGATTACCCCGAATATCTGGCGCTGGGATTTTTGCGCAACCAGGGCATGTTGCGCCCCGATGACGAGATCACGCGCGTCGATTACGATGACGATCTGGAGACCGTGGTGGTGCGCACCGCCCGCGAAACCTCGTACGAGGACAAGCTGAAGAAAAAGACCCGCACCAGCGGCTGCGCGGTGGGCACGGTGTTCGGCGACATGATGGAGGGGCTGGAAGGCGTGCGCCTGCCGCAGGTTCAGGTGCACACCTCGTGGCTGTATGATCTGGCGGCCAAGATCAACCGCACGCCGTCGCTGTACCTGCAGGCCGGGGCGATCCACGGCACGGTTCTGTGCCGCGAGAGTCGCCCGCTGGTCTATATGGAGGACGTGGGCCGCCACAACGCGGTGGACAAGATCGCCGGCTGGATGCTGTCCGAAGGCGAGGCGGCCGGCGACAAGATCCTGTACACCACCGGGCGGCTGACCTCGGAGATGGTGATCAAGACGGCGATGATGGGCATCCCGGTTCTGGCCTCGCGATCGGGCTTCACGGCCTGGGGCGTCGAAATCGCGCGCGAGGTCGGCCTGACCCTGATCGGCCGGATGCGCGGCCAGCGCTTTGTGTGCCTGTCGGGCGAGGACCGGCTGCTGCGCGACGCGGACCCGGCCAGCGTGCCGGTCGAGGACCGGAAGCACCGAAGGAAAAGTGCCGATGGGAGTTGAAACATCACGCCCCCTCGGCGTCATACTGGCCGGAGGTCTGGCCACGCGGATGGGCGGCGGCGACAAGGGGTTGTTGCAACTGGGTGGGCAAAGCTTGTTGGCGCATGTGATCGACCGGCTGGTGCCGCAGGTGGCCGGGCTGGCGCTGAACGCCAATGGCGATCCGGCGCGCTTTGCTGATCTTGGCCTGCCGGTCCTGCCGGACAGCATCGCGGGTTACGCTGGTCCCTTGGCGGGTGTGCTGGCCGGGTTGGATTGGGCGGCGGGGCAGGGCGCTGATTGTATCGTCACCGCTGCCGCCGACACGCCGTTCTTCCCGCGCGATCTGGTCGACCGGCTGATGCTGGCGGCGCAGGGGCAGGCTCATCCGCTGGTTCTGGCCACCACGCCGCGCACCGGTGACGAGGCGCTGAAATCCGGCGGTGGCCGCCGGGTCAACCGGCACCCGACCTTTGGCCTGTGGCCGGTGGCTCTGCGCGACGACCTGCGCGCGGCCCTGATGGACGGGTTGCGCAAGGTGGTTCTGTGGACCGACCGCCATGACGGGCGCGAGGCGCTGTTTCCGGCCGATCCTTTCGATCCGTTCTTCAACGTCAACACGCCACAAGATCTGATCCGGGCGCAGCAACTGTTGGAGCGGGCATGAAGGTCTATGGCGTTACCGGCTGGAAGAATGCGGGCAAGACCGGATTGATGGAGCGGCTGGTGGCTGAGATCACCGGGCGCGGGTTCAGTGTCTCGACCGTCAAACACGCTCACCACGCGGTTGACGTGGACCAGCCGGGCACCGACAGCCACCGTCACCGAACCGCCGGGGCGTCCGAGGTCCTGCTGGCATCCAGCCGCCGCATCGCCTTGATGCAAGAGCTGCGCGGCGCGCCCGAGCCGCCGTTGGACGACCTTCTGGCGCGTCTGTCCCCGGTCGATCTGGTGTTGGTCGAGGGTTACAAGCGCGCGCGCCACCCCAAGGTCGAGGCCTTTCGCGCCCAGCCCAGAAACCCGCTGATCGCCGCCGACGATCCGACGATCCGCGCGGTGGCCAGCGACACGCCGCTGGATCTGGACCGTCCGGTCTTCGATCTGAACGACACGCCGGCCATTGCCGATTTCATCCTGGCCGAGGTCGGCTTGGGGCCGCGGCCCAGCCCCTGACCATGCCCGAGGACCGGACCATGCCGAAGATTGCGCCTCCACCGCTGAAAAACGACTGTTTCGCCCTGCCGCCGGGGGTCGAATGGACCCCGGTCGATGACGCGCTGGCCCTGTTGCGCGACCGGTTGCACCCGGTTGCCAATGTCGAGACCCTGCCCGTTGGTCAAGCCTGCGGGCGCGTTCTGGCGCAGGACGTGATCGCACAACGGTCGAATCCGCCGCTGCCCAACACGGCGGTGGACGGGTACGGCTTTGCCGGTGGTCGCCCCGAGGGCCCGCATGCCTTGTTGCTTACCGAGGGGCGCGCGGCGGCGGGTGTGCCTTTCGCGGGGATTGTGCCGGCTGGTCAGGCGCTGCGCGTTCTGACCGGCGCGCCGCTGCCCGAGGGGGTGGATACCGTCATTCTGGAAGAGGACGTGACCGTGCAGGACGGCCGCATCGCCTTCAACGGGCCTTTGAAGGCCGGCGCCAACACGCGCAAGGCCGGCGAAGACGTGCAGGCCGGCGCCTTGGCTCTGCCGGCCGGGCGACGCCTGACACCCGCCGATCTGGCGCTGCTGTCGGCGGTGGGCGTGGCCGAGGTCCCGGTCCGCACCCCCTTGCGCGTGGGGGTTATGTCCACCGGCGATGAATTGCGTGATCCGGGCCAGGCCGCGGGGCCGGGTCAGATCTATGATGCGAACCGCCCGATGCTGTTGGCGATGCTGCAACGGATGGGCTTTGTGCCGGTCGATGTGGGCCGCGTGGGTGACGACCGGACCGTGCTGCGAGACCGGCTGGACCAGGCCGCGCAACAGACTGACGCGATCCTGACCAGCGGCGGCGCTTCGGCGGGGGACGAGGATCATGTCTCGGCCCTGTTGCGAGCGACGGGAGCCTTGCAGGAATGGCGCATCGCGCTGAAGCCGGGCCGCCCGCTGGCACTGGGCCTGTGGCAGGGCACGCCGGTGTTCGGCCTGCCGGGCAATCCGGTGGCGGCGATGATCTGCACTCTGATCTTTGCCCGGCCCGCGCTGGGCCTGATGGCGGGCGAGGGTTGGCAGCAGCCGCAGGGCTTTGACTTGCCCGCCGCGTTCGCCAAGCGCAAGAAACCGGGCCGCCGTGAATACCTGCGCGCCCGGGTCCGCGACGGTCGGGTCGAGGTGTTCCACTCGGAAGGGTCGGGTCGCATCAGCGGGCTCAGCTGGGCCGAAGGGGTGGTCGAACTGCCGGACGGTCCGCTGGACATCCAGCCCGGAGACCCGGTTCGCTTCATACCCTATGGCAGTTTCGGCCTGTGACGGTTTCGGTCTCTCGCGGGTTTTCCCCCGATGCGCCCGCGCGGGCGGCTGAGCGGTTCTGGCAGGCGTTTTTGGGCAAACTGTCGCGCGTCATGAGGCCGGACGCGCGCGGCGTGGCCTTTTTTCGAACGGGCGCTGAACCCCGATTTCGCTCTGGTGGCGCGGGATGCGGATGGTCGGATGCCGGGGTTGGCGGGGTAAAAGACCCGCGACGGCGGGCTGACGCAGGGCGGGCTGGGGGCGGGCCGGCGGATCTGGCCCGGGTCTATGGCTGGTTCGGCGCCCTATGGCGCGGCCTGATCCTGAGCGTTCTGGAGCGCGACCTGAAGCCGGGCGTGTTCCAGTTGGATGGCATACGCGTAGCGACCGAGGCGCGCGGGCAGGGTGTCGGGACCCTATTACTGCGGGCGATCAAGGACGAGGCACAGGGGCTGGGCATGCACGAGGTGCAACTGGACGTGATCGACACCAACCCGCGCGCGCGTATCCTATACGAGCGCGAAGGGTTTTAGGCGATCGGGCAGGACCGTACCGGCCCGTTCAAACACCGGTTCGGCTTCAGTTCGGCCACGAAAATGCGGTGGGTGGTACCGGACGGTGGCTAGTCGAAGGTCCCGGCCACCCGGCCCAGCAGCATGAAGGCGCGCGCCGTGCGCGTGTCGCCCAAAGCGGTCAGGTCGGCGTCGCTGGCCTGAGGTTCGAACTCGACGATCATGGTGTCGAAGCGGCGCAGGAAGTGATGCACCGCATCGCGAAAGATCGGGTCCTGCTTCATCCGCGCCGAGGTCAGCGCCAGGCACGACCGGTCGCGGATACCGCCCAACGCAGCGACCGAACGTCCTCGTTCGCCCTTGGCGAACTGCCGCCAGACCTCGGGGCGGGCCATGTCGGGGTGCAGGTCGTCCATGTAGATGCCTTCCTGGCTGAGCAGGGTCAGCACGTCCTCGGCGGCCTGCACCAGTTGCGCGGTTTTGCGGTCTTTCATGGCGCGGCGCAGGGCGTTGAAGCCTTCGGTGTCCTCGGCGGTTTCGGGAAAGTTCAGCGCCCGGATGAAAATGTCGGTGGGCAGAGGAGTCGCTAACTCTTCGGCCGGGGTGCCCAGTTCCAACGAGGTCTGGCCCGAGGGCGCAGCAGGTCTTGCCTGCGGCGCAAGATCCCGCCGCTTGCTGGAGAACGTGGCCAGCGTGCTTTGGGTGTGCCGGGCAGCCGCAGCGATTTCATCCAGTTTCCGGGCCACCGCGGGTTCGTAGGTGCTGGCCGACCGCTGTTGCTGCGATACGTACGCCTGGCGGATCGCGTCGATCGCGGTCTGCAGCCGGGCGCTTTCTTCGCGCATGATGCGGCTCGCGCGCATGGCCAGCGCCCCTACCCAGATCATCGCCACCGGCATGAACACCGCCAGCAGCATCAGGATGAAACTGCCGGCCTGCGTCTGCTCGGGCAGCACCAGAAAGACCACGGCCACCACCAGCCAGATCAGGCTGAGGGCCGCGGCCGCAATCTCGATCCCGGTGACGCTGGGGCGGCCCGGACGGTCATAGATGCCCAGCCAGGTGGGCCGTTTGCTGTCCGGATCAGGGTCTTGGCCCGACATGGCGCGCTCCGATCAGGCGTAGTGGATGCTCAGCACTTCGTACGAGCGCACGCCGCCGGGGGTGCGCACTTCGACGCTGTCGCCTTCTTCCTTGCCGATCAGGGCACGGGCGATGGGCGATTTGATGTTCAGCAGGCCCTTTTCGATATTGGCCTCGTGCTCTCCCACGATCTGCCAGGTCTTTTCCTCGTCGGTGTCCTCGTCCACCAGCGTGACCTTGGCACCGAACTTGATCGCGCCCGACAGTTTGGTCGGATCGATCACGTCCGCCAGCGACAGAACGCCTTCCAGTTCCTTGATGCGGCCTTCGATGAAGCCCTGTTTTTCGCGGGCCGAGTGGTATTCTGCGTTTTCCTTCAGGTCGCCCAGTTCGCGCGCCGAGGCGATGGCCTCGATGATCGCGGGGCGTTCAACGGACTTGAGTTGCTTGAGCTCTGCCTCGAGCGCGGCAAAGCCCGCGGGCGTCATGGGGATCTTTTCCATATCTTCTTTTTTCCACGCACAAATTGAGTCGCCCCGCCGCATGAGACCAGCGTCGGGGCGAAAGATGGGTTGGCAATTACCTGACCCAAATATGGCGTGAAATGCAAGAGGCCAAGGGGTTTGGCCCCTGCAATCCGCAACTTAACGCCGTCGGGGTGGTGGGGGTTTCCGATTGTGCCGATGCCCCAGCAGATCACCGCGTTTCCAACGATGCGCCTCGGCGCCGAACCAGAGCATCTCAATCATATTGAACGACCTCGAATTCAATGCCGTTGTCGTCGTCGAAATAGAACCGGCGACCGGGTTCGTAGTCGGCGTGGTTGTGCGGCTCGAAGCCCGCGGCGCGGACCTTGGCTTCGGTTGCGTCGATGTCCTCGACCAGCACGCCCACATGGTTCAGCCCGCCGATGGTGTCATAGCTGCTTTCGCCCGACGGTTTCGGGTCGGCCGGGGCGTAAAGCGCCAGATAGGTATGCGCGCTGCCCACATGCACGGTATAGCCGCCCGCGATCGCCGGGCCCTCCCAGCGGGTCTTCCATCCGAATACGTCCTGCATCCAGGCGGCGGTCGCCTGCGGGTTGCGGACGGTGAAGTTCGTGTGTTCCAGCGTCGCCATCATGGGGTCTCCTTTTCATGTTCAGGCTTGTTTCGACTCACCGTAATTCCTAAACCTAACTTTAGCTCAAGAGATTTTTTCGGGAGGAGATCATGCCCGCATCCGAGGGCCTTTCCATCGGCGCGCTGGCGCGCCGCACGGGGTTGGCGGTATCCGCCATCCGCTATTACGAGGCGCAGGGGCTGATTTCCCCCTGGCGCAATCCGGGCGGTCAGCGGCGGTACCAGCGCGCCGACATCCGTCGGCTGAGTTTCGTTATGATCGCCCAGCAGTTCGGCCTGACCCTGCCTGAAATCCGCGAGGTTCTGGCCGGGCTGCCCGACAACCGCACGCCCACACCGGCGGATTGGAAAAAGATCAGCCTTGGCCTGCGCGCGCATCTGGATCAGCGAATCGACACTCTGCTGCGTCTGCGTGACAATCTGGACGGCTGCATCGGCTGCGGCTGCCTGAGCCTGCCGAAGTGCGCGCTCTACAACCCCGACGACCGGGCAAAAACCTATGGTAGCGGTCCCAGGTACCTGATGGGTGACGCGCCCGAGGGCTGATCTGCCGCATTGCAGCAATGTTACGCCGTGTTTTGATTGACCAAGGTCTTTTCCAGCAGGTAATCAGCCGGGAAACAAAATTTCGCCGAGCCCGCGCCCCAGGCGCCAATTCGGATAGTTAGCGGAGGAGCCCACGATGGCCGAAATTGAACGCGAAGCGATGGAATACGACGTGGTGATCGTGGGCGCAGGCCCCGCGGGCCTGTCTGCGGCCATTCGTCTGAAACAGCTGGACGCCGACCTAAACGTGGTCGTGCTGGAAAAGGGCTCGGAAGTGGGCGCGCATATCCTGTCGGGCGCGGTGCTGGACCCGTGCGGCCTGGATGCGCTGATCCCCGACTGGAAGGAAAAGGGTGCGCCGCTGAACGTGCCTGTGCGCGAAGACAATTTCTATATGTTGGGCGAGGCCGGCCAGCTGCGCATCCCGAACTGGCCGATGCCGCCGCTGATGAACAATCACGGCAACTACATCGTCTCGATGGGCAATGTCTGCCGCTGGATGGCCGAACAGGCCGAGGCGCTGGGCGTCGAGATCTTCCCCGGCATGGCCTGTTCAGAACTGGTCTATGGCGACAATGGCGAGGTCAAGGGTGTCGTGGCCGGCGTGTTCGGGCTGGAGCCTGACGGATCTTATGGCCCCAACACCGAACCGGGGATGGAACTGCACGGAAAATACGTCTTCCTTTCGGAAGGGGTGCGTGGGTCGCTGTCCAAGGAAGTGATCGCCAAATATGACCTGCAGGCCGGGAAAGAGCCGCAGAAATACGGCATCGGCATGAAAGAGATCTGGGAGATCGACCCCGCCAAGCACAAGGAAGGCAGCGTCACCCACACGATGGGCTGGCCGCTGGGCGGCAATGCCGGGGGCGGGTCGTTCATCTATCACCTGGAAAACAACCAGGTCTATGTGGGCTTCGTGGTGCACCTGAACTACAAGAACCCGCACCTGTTTCCCTACATGGAATTCCAGCGGTTCAAGCATCACCCGATGGTGGCCGACCTGCTGAAAGGCGGCAAGCGCGTGGCCTATGGCGCCCGCGCGATCACCGAGGGCGGGTACCAGTCGATGCCGAAGCTGGTGGCGCCGGGCGTAGCTCTGCTGGGCTGTTCGGCGGGCATGGTCAACGTGCCGCGGATCAAGGGCAACCACAACGCGATGCTGTCGGGCAAGGCAGCCGCCGAGGCCGCGTTCGAGGCCATCAAGGCCGGCCGCGGCGGCGACGAGTTGACCGATTACGAGACCGAAGTGCGCAACGGTGCCATCGGCGCCGATCTGAAAAAGGTCCGCAACGTCAAGCCGATGTGGTCGAAATGGGGCCTGACCGCCTCGCTGGCTCTGGGTGGTCTGGACATGTGGACCAACACACTGGGCTTTTCGCTGTTCGGCACGCTAGGTCACGGCAAGACCGATGCCGAAGCCACCGAAGAAGCCAGCAAGCATCAGCCCATCGACTATCCGAAACCCGACGGCACCCTGTCCTTCGACCGGCTGACCAATGTGGCGTTTTCCTTCACCAACCACGAGGAAAGCCAGCCCTGCCACCTCAAGCTGGCCGACCCCCAGATCCCGGTGAAAGTGAACCTGCCGAAATATGACGAACCCGCTCAGCGGTACTGCCCGGCGGGCGTCTACGAGATCGTGCGCGACGAGGGTCAGCCGCGTTTCGTGATCAACTTCCAGAACTGCGTGCACTGCAAGACCTGCGACATCAAGGATCCCAGCCAGAACATCAACTGGACCACGCCACAGGGTGGGGACGGTCCGAACTATCCCAACATGTAGGCAGGAAACGGGGCAATGGCACAGCCGTGACCGCTGGGCCATTGCCTCTGGTCGGCCAAGGCCCTAGCTTGTGCTGCAGGTACAGGCAGACAAGGCAGGTTCTTGGTGGTTTCTCTGGTGCATCGTGCGGCATGGGCCGCGGTTCTCGGAATGTCTCTGAGTGTTTCGGCGGTGGCGGACACCGGTGCAGGGGCTTATCTGGCCGGCCGGCAGGCGATTTATGAAAGCGATTATGCCGCCGCCGAAAGATACTACACCAGGGCGCTGGCATTCGATCCCCAGAATCAGCGGTTGATGGAAAGCGTCCTGTTGGCCCGCGTGGCCCTGGGCGAAATCGAACGGGCCCTGTCCCTGGCGCAAGAGATGGAGGCCGACGGTTTCGTCAATCAGGCTGCGCGCATGGTCATCGCCGCCGATCTGGTGCAACGCGGGCAATTCGCCGAACTTATGGCCCGCGACCCCGAGAGCCAAGGCGTGGGCCCGCTGGTTGACGGGCTGATGCTGGCCTGGGCGCATATCGGCCAGGGCGAGATGACCAAGGCCATGGAGCAGTTCGATACCGTCGCCGCGCAGGACGGGCTGCGAGAATTTGCGTTGTATCACAAGGCGCTGGCGCTTGCCTCGGTGGGTGATTTCGAAGGCGCCGAAGCGATTTTCGGCGCCGATGAGGGGCGCGTCGCGCGGTTCTCGCGCCGGGCGGCACTGGCGCGAGTCGAGATTCTGTCGCAACTGGACCGCAACGCCGACGCGCTGCAATTCCTTGAAACGGTCTTTGCTTCGGGCAGCGATCCGACCATCGAGGCCTATACAGCCCGGTTGCAGGCCGAGGAAACCCTGCCTTTCACGCATGTCCGGTCGGCGCAGGACGGCGTGGCCGAGGTCTTTTTTACCGTCGGCGCGGCGCTGAACACCGAGGCGGCGCATGATTATGTCCTTTTGTATTCCCGCGTGGCGACCTATCTGCGGCCCGATCACATCGACGCCATTCTCCTCAGCGCCGAGCTGCTGGAGGAGTTGGAGCAGCATGATCTGGCGGTTGCCGCCTATCGGATGGTGCCGCCGTCCAGCAGTGATTTCCATGTTGCCGAACTGGGCCGGGCGGATGTCCTTGCCCGGATGGGTAAGACCGACGCCGCCGCCGAAGTGCTGGAAAACCTGGCCGCGCGGCAGCCCGACCTGCCCGGTGTTCACGTCGCGCTGGCCGACCTTCAGCGGCGGCAGGAGAACTATGCCGCGGCCGTCACCGCCTATGACCGCGCAATCGAACTGACCGAGGCGAACTCCGACGGCAACTGGTTTCTGTACTATGCGCGCGGCATCAGCCACGAGCGACTGAAGAACTGGGACAAGGCCGAGGCCGATTTCCGCAAGGCGCTTGAACTGAACCCGGATCAGCCGCAGGTTCTGAACTACCTCGGCTATTCGCTGGTCGAGCGGCGGGAAAAGCTGGACGAGGCGCTTGAGATGATCCAACGCGCCGTGGCGGCCCAACCCGACAGCGGTTATATCGTCGACAGTCTGGGCTGGGTGCTGTTCCGGCTGGGCCGCTATGACGAGGCGGTCGGACACATGGAACGCGCGGTCGAGCTGATGCCGGTGGACCCGGTAGTGAACGACCATCTGGGCGATGTCTACTGGGCCGTCGGACGCCTGCGTGAGGCCGAGACCCAATGGAAGCGCGCCCTGTCCTTCATCGACCCCGAAGACACCGATGGCGAGGCGGACCCGGACCGCATCCGCCGCAAGCTCGAGATCGGCCTCGACGCTGTGCTGGCCGAAGAGGGGGCCGAACCGCTGAAGGTCGCCAATGGCAATTGAGGGTTTCGCACCCGCCAAGATCAACCTGACCCTGCATGTGACCGGCCGACGCGCCGATGGCTATCACCTGCTGGATTCGCTGACGGCTTTCGCCGATCTGGGCGACAAGCTGACCCTGGAGCCAGGCCCTGATCTTTCAATCTCGGTGTCTGGTGAACATGCCGAAGGCGTGCCGACAGACGCAAGAAACCTGGTCTGGAAGGCGGCACAGGCGATGGGCTGGCGGGGGCGGGTTCATCTGGACAAGGTGCTGCCGCACGGGGGCGGAATTGGCGGCGGGTCGTCGGATGCGGCGGCCACCTTGCGGGTTCTGTCACCCGAAGGCGCCGAGATCCCGCTGGACATTGCGCTGGCCCTGGGCGCCGATGTTCCGGTCTGCACCTTGGGCCGCGCGGCGCGGATGCAGGGCATCGGGGACCGGATCAGCCCGGTCGCTTTGCCGCCGCTTCCCGCCTTGTTGGTCAATTCCGGTGTGCCGGTGCCCACTGGGCCGGTGTTCAAGGCCTTGGCCGCGCACGACAATCCTGCCATGCCGGCCGACCTGCCGGCGTTTGACGGGCCGGAACACTGCGCCGACTGGCTGCGCGGGCAGCGCAACGACCTGCAGCCCGCAGCGATTGGTCTTGCTCCGGAAATCGCGGATGTACTGGATGCGTTGTCAGGTACGCGGGATGCGCTGCTAGCGCGGATGTCCGGGTCGGGGTCGACCTGTTTCGCGCTGTACCCAACGATGAAGGCCGCGCATTTCGCAGCTTACGAGATCGGCGTTGCGCAGGCGGATTGGTGGTGCCGGGCGGTGACGCTCAGTTGAGGCGCGCCACGACATAGTCGGCCATATCCCGCAACAGGTCGCGGATTTCATGGTCGGGCAGAACCGCCAGCGCCGCCTTGGCCTTGGCGGCCCAGCCCAGCGCATCGGCGCGGGTAGCGTCCAGCGTGCGGTATTTGCGCATCAGGCCCAGCGCGTGTTGCAGGTCGCCATCCTGCTGGCGGCCTTTTTCGATGGTGCGCTCCCAAAAGGCGCGTTCCTCAGGGGTGGCCTGCGCAACCGCCTTGATGACGGGCAGGGTCAGTTTGCGCTCGCGGAAATCGTCGCCCACGTTCTTGCCGGTGGCCTCGCTGTCGCCCTGATAGTCCAGCAGGTCGTCGGCGATCTGGAAGGCGATGCCCAGCGCGTCGCCATAGGCGAACAGCGCCCGGACCTGCTCCTCGGAGGCGCCGGCGATCACGCCGCCCACCTCGGTCGCCGCGGAAAACAGCGCCGCGGTCTTGCCGCGCACGACCTGCAGATACACGCTCTCGTCGGTGCGCAGGTCGGTGGCAGCGGTCATCTGCAGCACCTCGCCTTCGGCAATGGTGGCCGAGGCATTGGCCAGAATGTCCAGAACCCGCAAAGACCCGGTTTCCACCATCAACTGGAAGCTGCGCGAAAACAGGTAGTCGCCGACCAGCACGCTGGATTTGTTGTCCCACAGCAGGTTGGCGGTGGGCCGGCCGCGCCGCTGGGCGCTCTCGTCCACGACGTCGTCATGCAAAAGCGTGGCGGTGTGGATGAATTCGACCGTGGCGGCCAGGCGGATGTGATGATCGCCGTCATAGCCGAACAGCCGCGCGGCAGCCAGGGTCAGCATCGGGCGCAGGCGCTTGCCGCCCGCTTCAACCAGATGCGCGGTCACCTCGGGGATGCGGGGCGCGTGCTCCGAGGCCATGCGGGTGCGGATCAACGTGTTCACCGCGTCCATTTCGCCGGCCAGCAGCTCGGCCAGTCGCTCATGCGGTTTCGAGATCGTGCCGATGTCCATCACACTCCTGTCACAAGGCTCGACTTTCGCCCCGCCTTGCCCTTACATCCATCCCCATGAAAGAACTTCTGCGCAGCACCGATCCGACCGTCATGGCCTTTGCGTCCGCTCTCCTTGAGGGCGAGGATATAGACTGCTTTGAGATGGACGTAAATATGAGCGTGCTCGAAGGCGGCATCGGCATCTTCCCCCGCAGGCTGATGGTCCGGACCGAAGATCTCTCGCGCGCGCAGCGCGTAATGCGCGACAACGACATTCCCTTGGGGCGATGACCGCGTTTGCCGATACCGATCTGACCTGCAACGATTTTCTGGGCGGGCGCCTGCGCCTTTTGCAGCCGCGCGACGGATATCGGGCCGGGGTCGATCCGGTTCTGCTTGCCGCGGCGGTTCCGGCCAGCCCCGGCCAGTCCGTGCTGGAACTGGGGTGCGGGGCCGGAGCTGCGGTTCTTTGCCTCGGTGCCCGGGTTCCTGATCTACGCCTGACTGGTGTGGAATTGCAGCCGGCCTATGCGGATCTGGCCCGGCGGAACGCACGCGAAAACGGCATTGCCCTGTCGGCCTACGCCGCTGATCTGGCCCAGTTGCCGTCCGAGCTGCGCCAGCTTCAGTTCGATCACGTCATCGCGAACCCGCCCTATTACCGTGCCGGTGCGCACAGCGCCGCCGCGGATGCCGGTCGGCGCATCGCGCTGGGTGAACAAACCCCGCTGGTCGCATGGGTCGAGGCCGCGGCCCGTCGTCTGGCGCCGCGCGGCTATCTGCACATGATACAACGCGCCGACCGCCTGCCGGACCTTATGGCCGCCTGCACGGATCGGCTGGGGTCGCTCGAAATCCTACCCCTGGCGCCGCGCCCAGGACGGGCCGCCGAATTGGTGATCTTGCGCGCGCGCAAAGGCGGGCGGGCTGCGTTTCGCCTGCATGCGCCGCTGATTCTGCATCAAGGCGACCGCCATGAGCGCGACGAGGACAGCTATGCGCCCGCGGTGTCCGATGTCCTGCGACACGGGCGGCCGCTGCGCTGGCCCGGGCAGCTTTAGGCAAAGACCAGCCGAAATTGTCGGATTTGTGACAGATTCTGTGCGCCTGCGGCGTGACAGGGTGGAAATGATGTGGTCAACTTCCCATGTCAGTTAGATCAACAGAGAAGGAGGATCGCCATGAGCGTTAGCGCACATCTGAGTGAACTGAAGAAGAAGCACGCAAGCCTCAGTCTCCAGGTCGAAGAAGCCCAGCGCGCGCCCGGGATTGACGATCTCCACATTGCCCAACTGAAGAAACAGAAGCTGAAGCTGAAGGAAGAGATCGAGCGTCTCTCCGTCAGCGCCTGAGGCTGGCCCGCGCCGCAATCGCGGCGCCGCCGGTTATCAAAACGGCCGCGATCGCCAGCGTCCACGAGGGCGCGGCGATCCCGGCCACAACCAGCACTAGGGTCGACAGCAGTGGCGCCGCGTAAGAACTGGTGCCGAGCATTTGGATGTCTCCCTGCTTGACTCCGATATCCCAGACATAGAAGGCCAGCCCCACCGGCCCCAGCCCCAGCGCGACGGTCGAGGCCCAGCCCAATGTGCCTTGCGGCCAAACTGTGTGCTCGAGGACGAAATGCAGCGCCCACGAGGCAAGCGCGGTCAACACGCAGAATACCGCGACCGAGCTGGTGGGTGTCTGGCCCAACCGCCGCGAGAGCACGGAATACCCCGACCATGTCAGCGCGCACAGCAGCGCCAGAGCATAGCCGGACAGGTATTCCGCCCGAAATCCGGTGCTGCCGCCGCCGGTGATGATGAGCGCGGCGCCGGAAAAGCCCAGACAGGCCCCCAGCAGATGCCCCACGCGCAGGGTTTCTCCGGGCAGCAGTCCCGAAAACAGCACAATCAGCAGCGGCCAGAGATAGGCGATCAAACCTGCCTCAGCCGCAGGCGCCATGCGCAAGGCCGAGAAATACAGCGCGTGATACCCGAACAACCCCAAGGTGCCGAAGGTGAACACCTTCCAGCTGATCTGACGCAACTGGGTCAACCCGCCGCTGCGCCATGCCCAGATCAGCCCCAGCGTGCCGCCGATGCTGAAACAGATCGCGTTCAGCAACAGCGGCGGAGTCGGGGCCGAGCCAACGGTGAACAGGGCCAGCAAGGCCCACAACAATACGGCGACAAAACCGACGGCGGTGGCACGGGTCTTGGTCATGCGGGGGAAATGTCCTCGACCGGGATGATTGTGAAACCGTCGGATATGTGCGCAGTTTTTTCGATTTCCGCAAGGAACCAATCGCGAAAGGCTGCGATCTGAGGGCGGGTCTCTTCGCCCTTGCGGCACAGGAACCGGAACCGGGCCTTGGTTTCGATAGCGATCCTGAACGGGGTGACCAGTCGGCCCTCGATCACGTCCTTGATGATCATGGGCCGCCGCCCAAGCGCAACGCCCATCCCCGCCACCGCCGCGTCGATGGCATGGTCGGCGTTTGAAAAATGCGTGCCATGGGTCGGCGTGAAGTCCACCCCGACCGCACGGAACCACGCGGGCCAGTCACAGGGCGGATTCAGGAAACCGATCGAGTCGTCATGGATCAGGGGCGCCTCGGTCAAGCTTTGCGGCGTCGGATACCGCTCGGCCAGTTCGGGTGTCATGACCGGGGTCAACCACTCGGGCCGCACCGGAACCGAATACAGTCCGTCATCCTGCCCATAGCCGAACCGGATCGCCACATCCACGTCGTCGCGGTCGAAATCCAGGTTGCGCAAGGTGGCCGAGAACCGCAGGTCGATCTCGGGATGTGCACGGGCGAATTCATAAAGGCGCGGCGCCAGCCACTTGGCCGTCAGGGCCGGACCCGCCGTGATCGTCAGTGACGTGTTGTCCTGCAGCCGGCGCGTTGCGGCCCAGGCGGCTTGCAGCCGGGCAAAGCCCTCGGCCGCGCCGGGGGCGAGAGTCCGCCCGGCCTCGGTCAGTTCGACCGCGCGGTTCAGGCGGCGGAACAGCGGCTGGCCTAGGTGTTCCTCCAGCGACTTGATCTGAAACGACAAGGCTGCCGGCGTGACGTTCAACTCGTCCGCGGCCTTGGCAAAGGACATGTGTCGGGCAGCGGCGTCAAAGGCGCGCAGGGCGGTCAGCGGGGGAAGGCGATCACTCACTTCGATTCAGAAATTCTTATGCGACATGGGAAAAACTCTCGTTTGCGCCCTTTAAGAGCAAAAGTCATATTTAGTGCAAGTCAAGTTCAATTTAATCAGAAAGGGACCGCCATGATCGAGATGACGACAAACCCCGCCGCGCAAAAGGCGATTCTGCGCGCTCATCAAGAGCGTGGCGCGCTGGTCCGGAGTTTCTGGAAATGGGTCACGGGTTCCCGCTGAGCGCAGCGCGCGCGTTCTTACGGGATATAAGAAGGGCCGGCCCAAGGGGTCGGCCCGATTTCGTTTTTCAAGCGCGATCAGACGAAGAACTGCGCCCCGTTGGCCGAGATGGTCGAACCGTTGATGAATTGCGAATCGTCGGAAGCAAGGAACACCACGCAGCGGGCGATTTCTTCCGGTTCGCCCAGGCGACCGGCTGGGATCTGGCCGATGATGGCCTCGCGTACCTTTTCCGGAACGGCCATGACCATCTCGGTCGCGATGTAGCCGGGGCAGATCGCGTTGGCCGTGATGCCCGCCCTTGCGCCCTCTTGGGCCAGCGACTTGACGATGCCCAGATCGCCCGCCTTGGTGGCGGCATAGTTCACTTGGGCAAACTGGCCCTTCTGACCGTTGATCGAACTGATTACGATCACCCGGCCGAACTTGCGCTCACGCATTCCTGGCCAGACGGGGTGGACGGTGTTGAACACGCCCGTCAGGTTGGTGTCGATCACCTGGTGCCACTGTTCGGGGGTCATCTTGTGGAACGGCGCGTCGCGGGTGATGCCGGCATTGGCGACCACGATGTCGATCGGCCCCAGATCCGCTTCGACCTTTGCGATCCCGGCCTTGGACTCGTCATAGTCCGCGACGTTCCATTTGTAGGTGGGGATGCCGGTTTCTTCGGTGAACTTGGCCGCGGCCTCGTCATTCCCCGCATACGAGGCGGCGACATTGTATCCTTCGGCCTTCAGCGCCTTGGAAATCGCCGCGCCGATGCCGCGGGTGCCGCCAGTTACGAGAGCTGTTCGTGCCATTTAGGACTCCTCCATTGAAAATATGGCTTGATAATGTTGCTACAAAAACCGCTACAGCTACGCAATAATCTTTCTTCGGAAAATTGCCGCGCCGCAGAAGAGTTGCCGGGTTGCGTCATCCTTGTGGCCCTTGCGCGATGGATCGCAAGGGCCACCCCAAAGGCGGTACGGCGGGGCCGGCTACCCGGCTTCGGCCTCAGAGACGCTCCACGCACATGGCAACGCCCATGCCGCCGCCGATGCACAAGGTTGCCAGGCCCTTTTTGGCGTTCCGGCGCTTCATTTCGAACAGCAGGGTGTTCAGAACCCGGCAGCCCGACGCACCGATCGGGTGGCCGATGGCGATGGCGCCGCCGTTGACGTTTACGATCGAGGGATCCCAGCCCATGTCCTTGTTCACGGCGCAGGCCTGTGCGGCAAAGGCCTCGTTGGCCTCGACCAGATCTAGGTCGTCAACCGACCAGCCGGCCTTTTCCAACGCTTTGCGCGAGGCATAGATCGGCCCGACGCCCATGATCGACGGGTCCAGCCCGGCGGTTGCGTAGGACGCGATGCGGGCCAGCGGCTCGATCCCGCGCTTTTCCGCGTTGTCGGCGGACATCAGCAGGGTCGCCGCCGCGCCATCATTGAGGCCGGACGCGTTTGCCGCCGTCACGGTTCCGTCCTTGGTGAAGGCCGGGCGCAGCTTCTGCATGGCTTCGATGGTGGCGCCGTGGCGGATGTATTCGTCGCTGTCCATCACGATGTCGCCCTTGCGCGTCTTGATGGTGAAGGGCACGATCTCGTCCTTGAACTTGCCGGCCTTCTGCGCGGCCTCGGCCTTGTTCTGGCTGGCCACGGCGAATTCGTCCTGCATGTCGCGGCTGATCTGCCACTTCTCGGCCACGTTCTCGGCGGTCTGACCCATGTGGTAGCCGTTGAACGCATCCCACAGACCGTCGCGGATCATCGTGTCGATATAGGTCATGTCGCCCATCTTGTGGCCTGCGCGCAGCGATGCCGCATGGGGCGACAGGGTCATGTTTTCCTGTCCGCCGGCGCAGACGATCTCGGCATCGCCCAGCTGGATGTGCTGAGCGCCCAGTGCGACGGCGCGCAGCCCCGAGCCGCAGACCTGGTTGATGCCCCAAGCCGCGCTTTCCGTGGGCAAGCCGGCGTTGATGTGGGCCTGACGGGCGGGGTTCTGGCCCTGTGCCGCGGTCAGGACCTGGCCCATGATGGTCTCGCTCACCTCAGCCTTATCGATCCCGGCGCGTTCGACGACGGCTTCCAGAACGGCCGCGCCCAGATCATGTGCGGGGGTGTTCGCGAACGAACCGCCAAAACTGCCGACGCCCGTACGCGCGGCGGATGCGATTACAACGTTTGTCATTGAGTCATTCCTTTACCGTCATGGTCCTAATGGGAAATCTGACGGCGCAGGTCGCAGAGAGCCTCTCTGACGATGCAAGAGCGCCTCGTGATCCCCCGCTCCAGCCCCTCTGCAATAGCGCAACGCTGCATGTGCAGCAACGGACAGCTTGTCTCAGACGGCGACCGGGGGACGGGGTGGCGCGGTCATGAGGCGCTCAACTTGCGGTTTTCTCGGCGCTTTTCTGTTCCCACGGTGGTTTGACCGACGGGGCGCCGAACAGAAATCCCTGAAGGCAATCCACGCCGCTGGCCATCAGGAACTCGGCGTCCTCCCGGGTCTCGACCGATTCGGCGATCACCAGGATTTCGAATTCGCGGGCCACGGCGATCAGGGCGCGGACCAGCGCCTGATTGTCGGGGTTGGTGCTGATGCCGCGCACGAATTGTCCGTCAATCTTGGCGGCGTCGAAAAAGAACTCACGGAAGTGGCGGAAGCTGAAGTTGCTGGCCCCGAAATCATCCAGGGTGAAGGCGACCCCCTTGTCCTGCAGTCGGTCCATGAAGTCGATCACCAGTTCCGGCACCTGCATGGCGGAATCCTCGGAGATTTCCAGGATCAACCGTTCGCCGATGGTGGGGTCGCGTTTCAAAAACCGCTCCAACACGCGCGACCAGCGCGCATAGCCGATCGAGCGTGCGGACATGTTGATGGCCAGTCGGATTTCGGGGTTGCGGGCCATTGCCCGCAAGCCTTTTTCCAGCGCCACGCAATCCAGATCGCGCCCGATCGGGGTGTTTTCGACCTGCGGCATGAATTCCCGCGCGGGAATCACCCGGCTGGTTTCATCCAGAACGCGGATGAACCCTTCGTAGAAGGCGACCCCGTGGGGCGGCCGGGCTTGCATCACCGGTTGATAGGCCAGGTGGCATTGCCTGTGCCTGACCGCCTCGGCCGCCATTTGCACGGCCGATCTGTCGCGCGCAGAGACGGCCGAATTCAGCGGGCTGTCCGCGCCTTCCGGCAGATCTGACAAATCCTTTTTCCCCATCGCGCCGAATCCTTCTGAGACACCGAAATCGGTTCCCTCTCAGTTTCGCGTGCAACAGGTGAATTTGCGGTTAAGGGCGGGCCGCTTCAGCGGGTGGACGAGGTGATGGGCTGCATTGCCACGACGGCGCCGATGACAGCGCCCAGCATCCCGAACCCCATACCGGCCAGACCCAGAACGAGAAGCCCCGACAGCGGTTGCGCGGCCAGTGCGCTGAGCATTGCGGTGGCCAGACCCAACAGACCGACGATGGTCGAACAAACTGTGAATCGTGTCATCGGGACCTCCGGGTTGGGCAAATTTACCCAAGGAGACGTGGTTCCGGGGGGCGGAGTTTCAAGGCCGGCCTGCTATCACCACCGCGTGATCAGGCCCGTTCCGCTTGTTGGTTGGGCAGATTTTTATCGAATTGTTCGAAACCGGGTGTTCCGCGATCTTCGGGGTGGCGGGCCAGGTGCTTGGCCTTGATCTGCTCGGAGCTGTCGCGGCTGCCGTCATGGCTGTAGCCCGGCGGGGCAAAACAATAGGCCAGCCGCTGTTTCAGGGTCAGGCCCGGTTGGGTCGCGTCACGCCAAATGGCCACCCATTCGTGAAAGGCCACGCGCAGCGGGTTGAAGGTGCCGATATTATGCACCAAGCCATAATCGACCCGGTCGTGCTCCTGCTCGGGGACGAAGGTGCCGAACAGCTTGTCCCAGATGATGAACACCCCGGCATAGTTGCAATCCAGATAGCGCGCGTTGCGGCCGTGATGGGCGCGATGATGGCTGGGGGTGTTCATCACCGCCTCGAACCAGCGGGGCATCTTGCCGATCGCCTCGGTGTGGATCCAGAACTGGTAGATCAGGTTCAGACCGCCGCAGAACAGCACCATCGCCGGGTGGAACCCCAGCAGGATCAGCGGCGCACGCACGACCATCATGAATGTGAAGGTATAGGTCCAGGTCTGCCGTAGGGCGGTTGTCAGGTTGTAGTGTTGCGAGCTGTGGTGGTTCACATGGCTGGCCCAGACCCAGCGGATACGATGCCCGAACCGGTGCACCCAGTAATAGCGCAGGTCATCCAGCACAAAGCACAGGATGATCACCGGGATCGATGTGCCCAGATCCAGCGGCGTGATCGTCCACAGCCACATAAAAAACCCGTAGGCGATGAAGCCTAGCAGGAACCCGGACGCGATGTTGCCTGCCCCCATAATCAGTGAGGTCACGGCGTCGCGGGTTTCATACCGGCCGCCACGGCCCTTCATGGCGATCCATAGAAATTCGGCCAGGATGGCGGCGATGAAGAACGGGACTGCCCATTGGACGACATCGGGAAAACTGATCTGGTCGGTCATGCGGGCTCCAGCAGGTGACGCCAGTGGCGGCGCTCGGTTTCGTCAAGGCGGACGGTGACGCCGGGGGTGGCGAAGTCGTGGAACTGGACCTCGATGCCCTCGGGGTGGTCGATCCAGTCGAAATCGCGCAGGTGGCGGGCCACCGTGTCGGCGCCAAAGGACCACAACAGGCCCGGCCCGGTCTCGGTGCGCACCAGCGCCGCGTGGCCGTCATGGGTCAGGGTGACGTCGATGATGGTGTCGTCGGGAAAATGGCGCACCCATTCGGCGCGCGCGGTATCTGCGCTCAGCACGCGTAGGCGCGATTTGCCTGTCAGATGCAGCAGTGCGGTGATGCCGGCAATGCCACCGACCACCAGAACCAGCAGGATTTCCAGCGGCATGATGTCCTCCCGCAGGCAGAGTGCAAGCGGGGTCAGGTCCTGTCAAAGGTGGCGTTGCGTCAGGTGCCGTCGTGCGGCTCCAGCAGTTCGTGTCGGACAACGCGCTCGACGAAGGGCACCAGCCCCTCGGGCCCTGAGGCGCGATCCTTGAGGTGAATGCAGATATCCGGCCGCCGCGCCGCGATGATACCCACCAGTTCGCCGCGCACCTTGTCATCGAGGCCCGCGCCCATGATCGCGCAGGCGATGCGCGGTTCGGCGTCCAGTTGCCGCCGCACCTCGTCGGGATCATGCGCGCCCAGCCACCGGATCGGAAGGTGGTCCAGTTGCCGCGCCACATCGCCGATCACGTTGGGCAGCCGGCCGATCAGCAAAACCACCGGTTTCATCTCAGCCTCCTGTCTGTTGCCAATGAAAAACCGGCCCTGTTCAGGCCGGTTCCAGTCTAGCACAAAAGGCCCGTCAGGCGGTCAGCTTTCGGGGTGCAGCAGGGCCGCGATGATCGCCTTGGCGCTGTCCGAGTTCCATTCGGCATCGCCGATCAGCCGCGCGATTTCCCGGCCTTCGGGGTCGATGATCACGGTGATCGGCAGGCCGACGATGCCCATCTCACGCGCGACGGCCTGTTTCGGGTCCTGGTGGCGGGGCAGGTTGGTGATGCCGTTTTCGTCAAAGAACTTCTTGATCCCCGCGGGCGAGTTGCGGCCGGTGGCCAGTGTCAGAACCTCGAACTGGTCTCCGCCGAATTCCTCCTGCAACTCGGCGATCTGGGGCATCTCCTTGCGGCAGGGTGCGCACCAAGTGGCCCAAAAGTTCAGCAGAACGTATTTGCCGCGATAGTCCGCCAGTGTGGCCGTGCCGCCGTCATCTTCCAGCAGAAACTCCGCGTCCGAGACCGGTTTCGGCTCGGAATGCAGGATCAGGCGTTTCAGACTGCCCTCGCGCAGGTCGGCCAAGGCCTGCGTGTCGGCGGCCAAAGCGGCATTTGCACCCAGCGCAAGGGCCATATAAAGGGGGATCAGACGAAACAGGCGCATATCAACTCCGGGTTTTCCAGCATGACCGAACAATCCTCGAACCAGATGTGGGGCGGCCGCTTTGCCGCCGGACCAGACGCGATCATGGAGGCGATCAATGCCTCGATCGGGTTCGACCGACGGATGGCGGCCCAGGACATCGCGGGCTCGCGTGCCCATGCCGCCATGCTGGCCGCCACGGGCGTCATAAGTGATAGTGATGCCGAGGCCATTCGGGAAGGGCTGCTCACCGTTTTGTCAGAGATCGAACGCGGTGAGTTCCAGTTCTCGACCGCGCTGGAAGACATCCACATGAATGTCGAGGCACGGCTGAAAGAGATCATCGGCGAGCCCGCAGGCCGCCTGCACACGGGCCGCAGCCGCAATGACCAGGTGGCGACCGATTTCAAATTGTGGGTCCGCGATCAGCTGGACGCCGCCGAATCCGGCCTGCTGGCCCTGATCCGCGCGCTTTTGGCGCAGGCCGAGGCCGGGGCCGAGTGGGTCATGCCCGGATTCACCCACCTGCAGACCGCGCAGCCCGTGACCTGGGGCCATCACATGATGGCCTATGTCGAAATGTTTGGCCGCGACCTCAGCCGCGTGCGGGATGCGCGCGCCCGGATGAACGAATGCCCGCTGGGTGCTGCGGCGCTGGCCGGCACGTCTTTCCCGATCGACCGGCACATGACGGCGCAGGCGCTGGGCTTTGACCGGCCCGCCGCCAACTCGCTGGATGCGGTCAGCGATCGCGATTTCGCGCTGGAATTTTTGTCGGTGGCCTCGATCTGCGCGGTGCATCTGTCGCGCTTTGCCGAGGAACTGGTGATCTGGTCCTCGGCCCAGTTCCGCTTTGTCACCCTGTCCGACCGGTTCTCGACCGGCTCGTCGATCATGCCGCAGAAAAAGAACCCCGACGCCGCCGAGTTGATCCGCGCCAAGGTAGGCCGGATCTTTGGTGCCAACACGGCGCTGATGATGGTGATGAAGGGCCTGCCGCTGGCCTATTCCAAGGACATGCAGGAAGACAAGGAACAGGTCTTTGACGCCGCCGACAACTGGATGCTGGCGCTGGCCGCGATGGAAGGCATGGTCAAGGACATGACCGCCAACCGCGACAGCCTGGCCGCTGCCGCCGGTTCGGGCTTTTCCACTGCGACCGATCTGGCCGACTGGCTGGTGCGTGTGCTGGGCCTGCCCTTCCGTGATGCGCACCACGTCACCGGATCGCTGGTCGCCATGGCCGAGAAGAAGGGCTGCGATCTGCCCGATCTGACTCTCGAGGACATGCAATCGGTCCACGCGGGCATCACGCAGGATGTCTATTCTGTCCTTGGCGTTGAGAATTCGGTAAACTCGCGCCAGTCCTATGGTGGTACGGCCCCGGACCAGGTCCGGGCTCAGATCGCCCGTTGGAAGGAGTTGCTGAAATGACAACCTTGCGCGTGATTGCCCTGATCGCGGCCGCCTTGGCTTTGGCAGCCTGCGGCGCCGACGGAGAGCCCGTTCAGCCGACCTTGAACGCCAATGTGGGCGTGTCGAGCAGCGGCGCTTATGTCGGTGGCGGGGTTGGCTTGCACAAGGGGCCGATCAGCGTGTTTTTCGGGATTTGATCCCGCAATCTGCTTGAAAGCGGCGCGCCAGCCACCATGTCGCATGTGACCCGAGGAAAAGGCATAGATATGAAACTGATCGGCCTGATCTTGTCGCTTGCTGTACTGGCGGCCTGCGAGTCCACGAGCGCACAGCGGTCGCAGCCTGTGGAAGAGCCCGCGCGCTCAGGGGCTGGAGTGTCCGTTTCTGGTTACGCGCGGGCAGGGATTTCAAAGACCTTCTAATCGGTTGCCTGCGTTTGTCAGCCGGCCACGGAGTGTCCGCGCTGGCGCAGACACTCGATCAAGATGTCGCGCCGGGTATTGCGAATTTCGGCCGCGCCAGCGACGGCCCCCGCCGCCGATCTCACGGCCGCACCGGCCAAAGCGCCTTCGGCGTTGCCGACCGTATCGTCCGACAGACCGGCCAGAGCGCCGACTCCGGCCTCGATCAGGGCCTGTTACCGAGTTTCCGGGTTCCACAGGTTCTGGGACTTGGCCAGGGCGCGGCAC